>NZ_JACHZG010000006.1 GCF_014193425.1 Microlunatus antarcticus
AGCGCCTCGCGCAGCGCCACCTGGGTCGCGAGGTAGACCACGGCCTCGGGGTCGTCGGCGACCTCGACGAACGCGACCGGGTCGGTCACCGACCAGCGGACCGCCGCGGTGACGCGGACGCTCGCGCCGTCCGCGGTCGGGACGTCTTGCGGCGCGACGGCGAGCAGCCGCTCGCGGAGGTCGACCGGGACGACCGTCGAGCCGGCCGGGCGGCGGTGCCGGCCGGCCGCAAGGACTCCGGTACGCACGCCGTGGCGGTAGACGACGGCGCAGGTGCGGGCCTCGACGGTGATCGCGCGGGTGAGCAGGGCCATCGGGCTTCCTCCGGGGTACGGGTGCGGCGGAGCTGGTGCTCGACCGCACTCGGGCACGGTCCTCGGTGATGACGCCGCCCGGACCGAGCCGGACGCGGGTCGGCCGGGGACCGAGGTCCCCGCCGACGCAGAGCGTCCGGGTCGGGGACCCGGGCGGCGTCACCGATGAGGAGTCGAACCCCGGGCGTGAGCCGTACCAGCAGGTGAGCGGTGGCGACGGTCGAGACGCAGGACCGGCGATCGATACCTCGGGCCGGCTGCTGGGCCGTCGCCGGCTCGCGTCGAGTATGGCGGCCGGGCGCACCGGCCGCCACCGAGATCTCGGTCGCTCGCCCTCAGGCGAGCTTCATCTCGAGCCGGGTGGTCCACCGCGCCGGGTCGGGCTCCACCAAGAGGTCGGTCTCGTACCACTCGAGCCGGCTGACCCAGACGTCTCCGGCGTCGGAGGGGTGGTGGTCGAGCTTCAGCCCCTGGCGCCCCGCGTACGCGAGCAGGGCCCCGGTCGCGCCGTAGAGCCCCTCGTACGGGCCGACGTGGACCGTCGTCAGGTAGTCGCCGGCCGGCAGCTCGTCCGGCTCGACGTGCTCGTCCCCCTCGACCGGGGTGTCCACGGGCACCCCGGCCTGGACGACCATGTCCGCCGCCATGTCGATCACGAGGTAGCGCAGGAACGGCGGTCCGGCCGGGACCCGGCCGTGCGCCGTCAGCCAGTCGAGCAGCGGCGGGACCGCGTCGGCCATCTCGTGCAGGGTCGCCATGGTGACCGTCCGGGTCACGGTGACGGCCGGCCGCGCCGGCCGGCGGACGACGGCGTACGTCGGGCTCGTGGTGTCGCTCATGCACCGTTCGACTCGTCGTCGGCCCGGACCTCATCGGGCGCTCGCGCTCCCGCGACGGGGACAGAGCCCTACGGTGATCCTCATGGACCCCCGGCTCGTCCGTGCACGCCCGGAGTCGGAACGCCCGTACGCCCCCGGGGAGTCGGAGTTCCGGACCGACCTGGAACGCATCCGCTTCTCGCAGTCCTTCTCGCGCCTCGCCGAGGTCACCCAGGTCGTCAGCGCGGGCGCGACGAACGGGGTGGTGCACAACCGGCTGACGCACACGATCAAGGTGACCGCGGTCGCCCGGGCCATCGCCGTCCGGCTGCTGCGGAGCGAGGACCGCGAGCTGCTGCGCGACCTCGGCGGGCTGGACCACGTCGTCGTGCAGGCGGCGGCCAACGCGCACGACCTCGGCCACCCGCCGTTCGGCCACCTCGGGGAGCGGGCGCTCGACCGGCTCGCCCGGGAGCGCTTCGGCCTGGCCGACGGCTTCGAGGGCAACGCGCAGACGTTCCGGATCCTGACCGAGCTCGAGGTGCACGGCCCGGGCGACGAGGGCCTCAACCTCACCGCCGCCGTCCGCGCGGCCGTCCTCAAGTACCCGTGGGCGCGCACGCACTGGCCCGAGCCGCACCCCACCGGCTGGCCGGTCCCGCCGCGGGGAGCGGGTCACGGCCGGGGCGGGACCGGGGCGGCCAAGTTCTCGACCTACCTGATCGACCTGCCCGAGATGCGCGACGCGCTCGCCGCGTCCCCGGGCCTGCCGCCGGGCCGGCAGACGCTCGAGTGCTCGGTGATGGACCTGGCCGACGACATCGCGTACTCCCTGCACGACGTCGAGGACTTCCATCGCTCCGGGGTGCTGCAGTTCTCACCCGTGTCGAGCGAGTTCCGCTCGTGGGAGGCCGACCTCGAGGTGTTCGACGGGCTCAGCGACCGTCGCCTCGTGCAGATGGACCGGACCCCCGGCGCCGGCCTCGAACGGCTGCGGCGCCGCCTGCGCACCCGCGACGCGTGGATGTTCGACGAGGCGACGTTCGCCGCGGCCGTCGCGACGGTCGGCGACGAGTTCGTGGACGGCGTGCTCGCGGTCCCGTACGACGGGTCGATGGTCAGCGACCGGGCCATCTCCGGCTTCACGTCCCGCTGGATCGACCACCTCGTGACCTCGGTGACGCCCGCCCCCGACCCCGACGTGCGGTCCGGCTACGTGCAGATGACGGGGCGGGCCTGGCACGAGGTGCAGGTCCTGAAGTTCGTGAACACCTACTTCATCCTCGAACGCCCCGACCTCGCGATGCTCCAGCGCGGCCAGGAGCGGACGATCGAGCAGCTGGTCACGGGCTTCGACGACTGGCTCTCCGACCCGACGGACGCGTTCCGGGCGCCGCGCCGGCTCGTCGACCTGGTGAACGCGGCCGCGTACGGCTACGAGCGCCTCGTCCGCGACCACCCCGACCAGCTCGACGACCGGACCACCGACGCCGACCTGGCCCGGATGGCCCGCGGCCGCGGCATCGCCGACTTCGTCAGCGGCCTGACCGACGCCCAGGCCGTGGCCTTCGCCGCCCGCCTGACCGGTGGGAGCGGGCTGCTCTGGACATCTGGCGCCTTATAGAGGCTGCGACTCCGTCCTCGCTCCGCTCGAACGCTCCTCGCGCTGCGGTTCGGTGCTTTCCTCCCCCGGCACACCCTTCTTCCCCCGGCACACCCTGTTCCCGACGGCACACCCTGCAGGGTGTGCCGAGGTGAGAGGGGTGTGCCCTGGTCGGACAGGTGTGCCGACGCCGGGAGGGTGTGACGTCGCTCGTGACGACGGGAGGCGTGCAGTCACGCCCTCCTCGTCGAGGCACCGGCGCCCGAGTCGGTGGTGGCTGGGACCTCCGAGAACGCGAAAGGCTCCCCTCCAGTGGAGGGAAGCCTTGGTGCGAGGAGTGCCTGAACTACCGGAGGTCGGAGTAGTTCGCGAGGTGCTCCAGCTCGGTCCGCATGTCGGAGCCCGACGCCGAGCGGAAGGCACGGGCGAACTCGCGCTCCCGGCGGGTGGTCTCACGGTGGCGACGGATGGCCTGGCCGAGGCTGATCATGGTCTTGCTTCCTTTCGAATGTCTTCGATGTGGTTGTCTCCGGCTCGAAAGCCTTCGATATCGAACTGTACCAGATCAACGCTTGACGGGCTGGGATATTCCGGGATCCTCGGAGGCGTCCCGGCGGGCGTCAGCCGGAGACGCAGCACCGCCGTGACCGAGACGGTCACGGCGGTGCTGGATGAGTCTGTGCCGCTCCCCGCGGCAGCACGTGGGCTCGGGGCCGAGCGGGCGCCCCCCGACAGGGCGCGCTCGGCCGAGCAGAGCCATGATGCTCGTCGCAGCGGTCGGAACGTGGGACCTCGGCCGCGTGTTCTCCAAGCAGGGTTGGGAAGTAGCCCCCAAGAACGAGACGAGGGCCCACGTGGCGGCTGCCCCCGCAGCCGGCCGGACGTGGACCCTCGTCACCACCGGTCGTCCCCCGACGACCAGCGGTTCCCCGTACCCGGCGGACGTCCCCACGTCCACCGGTCCCCTCTGACGGCTCCCGGTCCCCCCTCCGGTCACCAGTCGGACATCCCCCGTCCGACGTCTGCGCCCCGGCCGTCCGCTGTCCCCTGATCTCAGCGGTCCGGCCCGGCGTCCTGCTCGCGGCCCACCCGTCCCCCGACGTAGGTGGCCGCTTCCCGAGGTCGTCCGCTCCCCCGACGGGGCGGTGACGAGCTCGGGCGTCTGCGTGGATCGGTCGATCAGCCGATCCGGCGGGTCGGTACGGCGGGCGCGTGCCCCCGCGTCCCGGTGCTGATGGTCACGACCGTGTGCCGCGAACGGGCCGCGGCCGGCGCGGTGCACGGGGTCCAGGCGGTCGGCTGGTCGGAGATGCGGGCGGTGCCGAGCACGCGGACCACCGACGCGACGGTCGGGATCCTGCGCGGCCGACGGGCGTGCCGCAGGCTCGAGGAGAAGACGATCATCCGGGGGCTCCTGACGCGTGTCGAGATCAGTTCGAGCCAGCCCCCGCTTGCTCCCCGGCCCCTCTGGGCTGGTGAGGACAACTCTGCCGACGGGACCTCCGGGGAGGCTCAAGGCCGACGGCCCGCTTCCCTCAGGAGGGACGAAAGATTGAACCGTGGAATATTGCCGCCTCAAGAACGGCTCAGGACGCGCTGAGAGGCCCTCGTGAGCCGCCTGACCCGTCGCTCAGCCGGCCTTTCACGAGGCCTCGATGGTGGATCTCAGGACCCCGGGAACGCAGCAGGCCCCGTGCGTACGCACGGGGCCTGAAGAGAAGAAGAGGATCAGGCAGCCTGGCCGAAGTCCCGTTCCGTGACGGTGACGCCGGCCCGCTCGAGCTCGGCCTCGACCCGGAAGCGCTCGATGTCGCGTTCCATGCCCGACGTCGTGTCGCGCAGGTCGTGCTCGATCTCGAGCATGGAGCAGGCCTGGATGAGGACCTGGTCGTACGCCATCCGGTTGCCGAGCTGCTGCGCCGCGGAACGGTGCGCGTCGGCCCGGATCACCTCACGCAGCCGGCGCAGGTCCGCGGCCAGCCGCTCGAGCGGCGCTCCCTGGATCGACCGGAGCGCCCGTACGGTGCGGCGGTGCTCCGCGGCCATGATCTGGCGCTGGCGGAAGCGGGAGATGCTCTCGTCCCACCGGCCGGCCAGGAGGTCCCACAGCAGGACGCACCCGATCGGGACGAGGACCATGATGACCACCGCCAGGGCGCCGAGCACCATCTGGTACGTGTCCACCATGCGCAAACCCTAAGTCTGGTGCGGAGCGGCCACAAGCGGGCTGCCGAAGGCGAGCTGCACCTCTGTACGGCTCATCAAGACTTCGTCGCGGACCCGGCTCTCGGATGCCTGGGGCGCGACCGAGCGCGAGGGAGACTAGCTCGCCCGGTTGCCGTAGACCGACACGTGCACGTGGTCGTAGTGGTTGGCCGTCTTCGAGCCGCGGTCCGACATCGATCGCCAGCCCTCGCTGCCGCGCTGCACGGTCCAGATGTGCTGGGCGTAGATGACCTCGCTGACGCCGAGCTCGCGGGCGTGGGCCCGGACCCAGTCGGCGAGCTCACGGCCGACCTTGGCGTCGGAGATCATGCAGTCGACCGCCTGGCCGCTCCCGTGGAACCCGCCGCCGCCGCGCGTGCCACCGAAGGACGTCACCTGCGGGAAGCGCGCGCAGACCGTGCGGTGCACGAGCACCGCGTCGGGGGTGAGCCCGCTCTCCATGCCGGAACCCTTCGAGCAGGGCGCGTCGGTGACGCCGCCCGTCTTGGCCGGGTCCGGCTTGTCCTTGGAGACGTACTTCGCGGTGACCCACCGGCCCTCGCCCTTGAACACGACGAGGCGGAAGCCGTCACGGACCGTGGTGGTCGCGGCCAGCTTCGTCCCGGGGTCGACCTCGGCGACGACGTCCGACTTCTTGTCGGGGTCGGCGCGGATGTCGAGGTCGTCCGTCGCCCACATCGTCCTCGACGCCTTGGCCCGCTCGGCCAGGTCGTCCGCCGTCGGCTCGGCCCGCTTGCTCGGCTTCGCCACGGCGGGCTTCGTCGTCGGCGTGGCCGAGGGCGCCGTAGGGGTGGCGGAGGCCAGCGGGGTGGGGCTGGCCGTACGCCCGAGGTCCCGGCTGACGGGCTGCTCGCGTACGGCGGTGTCGACGGCCGGGGCGCTCGAGGCCGGTGCGGGCACGGCCGTCTGGGCGTCCGAGCCGGGCAGCGCGAAGGCGACGACGCCGCTCGTGCCGAGCCCGACCAGCGCGAGCGGGACAGCGATCCGGGCCGCGCGCACGGCGGCCGACGGGCGCAGCGCGCGGCGGGGTCGAGGACGGGGCACAGGATTCCTTCGGCTGTCGTGATCTGTTCGTGACCTTTGAAGTCGCGGAGTCTAGGCACAAGCCGTGTTCCTTGCCCAATCCACCGCTCCCGCCGGGGGCCGGGACCGTTAGCGTGAGCGGTGGCCGGCCCGGCCTCGACGAGTGGAGACAGCAGTGGTCCAGTACGACGCAGTGGTCATCGGAGCCGGTCAGGCGGGGCCGAGCGTGGCCTTCTCCTACGCGGCGCAGGGCAAGCGGGTCGCGGTGGTCGAGATGGCGCAGCCGGGCGGGACCTGCCTCAACCACGGGTGCCGTCCGACGAAGGCGCTCCGGGCCAGCGCGACGGTGGCGCACTCCGCCCGCCGCGCGGCCGAGTTCGGCGTCCACGTCGGCGAGGTGCGGGTGGACTTCGGCCAGGCCATCGGCCGCGTCCACACGCTGATCGACGGCATGCGGGCCGGGCTCCAGCACGCCCTCGACTCCGCCGACAACCTCGACTACGTGGAGGGCCGGGCCACGCTCGTCGGCGACCCGGAGGGCCGCGCGCACCGCGTCCTGGTGACCGACGCCGAGGGCGGGGAGCAGGAGCTGACCGCCCCCGAGGTCCACCTCAACGTCGGCACCCGCGCCGCCATCCCGTCGATCGACGGGCTCGAGGACGTCGCGTACCTCACCGAGACGGAGCTGCTCAACCTCACCGAGCTGCCGGCGCACCTGGTGATCGTCGGTGGTGGCTACATCGGCCTCGAGTTCGGCCAGATGTTCCGCCGGTTCGGCTCCGAGGTCACGATCGTGGCCGGCGGCGGGATCGCGGCCCGGGAAGACCCGGACGTCCAGCAGATCCTGACCGACCTCTTCACCAGCGAGGGCGTCACCATCGTCGCGGGGCGGCCCAGCCACGTCCGGCAGGAGGGCGACGGCATCGCCCTCGAGGTGCCGGAGGTCGGCACGATCACGGGGAGCCACCTGCTGGTCGCGACCGGGCGCCGGTCGAACGTCGACCTCCTCGGGCCCGACAGCGGGCTGGAGACCGACGAGCGGGGCTTCGTCATCACCGACGACCGGTACGCCACATCGGTCCCCGGCGTCTGGGCGCTCGGCGACGTGAACGGACGCGGCGCCTTCACCCACACCTCGTACCAGGACGGCGACATCTACCTGCACCCGCCGCGCACGGTGGCCGGGCGCGTGACGACGTACGCCATGTTCACCGACCCGCCCCTGGGCCGGGTCGGCATGAGCCTGCAGGACGCGCGCGACTCGGGCCGGAACGTGCTGAAGGGCGAGGTCCCGATGTCCTCGGTCAGCCGGGCCCGGCTGGAGAGCGAGGAGACCGGCGTCATGCGGGTGCTCGTCGACGCCGACACCGAGGAGTTCCTGGGGGCGACGATCCTCGGGCTGCAGGCGGACGACGTCGTCCAGGTCATCGGGGTGGCCATGCAGGCCGGTGTGCGCTACCCGGTCGTCCGCGACGCGCTGCCGATCCACCCGACCGTCTCGGAGTTCTTCCCCACGATCCTCGGCTCCCTGGAACCCCTCGCCTGACCGCCGAACGGTAGGTTGCCGCGTCCTCGAGCGCCCAGAACGCGCGGCAACCTACCTCTCGCCGAGCGGTTCGGCGCGGGGAGAACGCTTGTACGCGGACACGTGGCGGTCGCCCGCGATCCAGAAGCGCCACGGCACGTCGGCGGCCTGGGACACGCCGACCCGGGGACCGGTCGCGACCTCGACGGGGGCGCCCTCCTCGCCGGGCTCGAGGCGCACCGGCCCGCTTCCGAAGAGGTCGAGACCGCGGTGCTCGGGCGCGAGACCGAGGGCCTGGGTGAGCCGGCCCGGCCCCCGGGCCAGGTCCCGCTCGGGGGCGCCGTGGCGACGTTCGCGGGCCAGCTCCACTCCGTCGACCACCTGGCCCGCGCGGAGCAGGCACCCGCCGGCCGTGCCGTCGGGGCCGCAGACGACGTTCGCCGCCCAGTGCATGCCGTAGGAGAAGTAGAGGTAGAGGTGGCCCGGCGGCCCGAACATCACCGTGTTCCGCGGCGTCGGTCCCCGGAAGGCGTGCGACGCCGGGTCACGCTCGCCCGCGTACGCCTCGACCTCCGTGATCCGGACCGCCACCTCGCCGTGCCGGAGCACCGCGCCCAGCAGCAACGGGGCCACCTGCTCGGGGGGCCCGGCGAGCACCTCGGCGTCCAGCACGCGCCGAGCCTACGGACGGGTCGAGGGCTCGAGCGCGGGGTACGGGCGTCGGGCCGCGCCTGCGCCGGACCGGCTCAGACGCGGGGACCGCGGGAGCGGACGACGAGCGGCAGGCAGGCCAGCGCGACGAGGACGACCGCGGACACCACGCCCGCCGTCACCGCGGCCCCCCGGCCGACGACGACGTCGAAGAGCAGGACGACCGTCCCGGCGAGGACGAGCGCCACCCCGAGCAGCACCAGGCGCAGGACGACGTGGGAGACGGCGACGAGGGTGGACTTGGCGTGCCGCCGGAAGAGGGCCCGGTGCAGGTTGACCGGCGCCAGGGCGAGGGCGGTCGTCAGCACCGCGGTGACGATCAGGCCGAGGTAGAACCGCTTCTGGCCGGCGCCGAGCTGGTCGAACCGCTGCTGGAAGGCGACCGCGAGCAGGAAGCCGGTGAGGATCTGCGTACCCGTCTGGGTGACCCGGAGCTCCTGGAGCAGCTCGGCCCAGTTGCGGTCCATCCGCTGGTTCAGCGTCTCGTCCCGGCCGTCCTCCGGGTCCACGTCGACGTCGCTCACCGGTCCGGCAGACTGCAGCGATGACCGATCAGCCGAGCACGCCCGACCCGCAGACCACCGACCCCACGGCCGGGGACGACGCCCTCGAGCGGGCGGCGGAGTCGATCCGCGAGGCCCACGACGCCGAGGCGACCGTGGCCGCGAACGACGACATCACGACCGAGGACCGCGAGCGGGCCGGGGAGTACAGCCAGAGCCCCGACGGCGAGGGCGGACGCCCCTGACCCTGACGTACGTCGACGACCGGTCCGCACGGGGCTGACCGGTCGTCGGGGCGTACGGCTCAGCTGCAGGAGCGGGTGTCCTTGGACAGCTCGTACCAGCCGTTCATGTACTGGCTGTAGACGCGGCGCATCGACTCGAGGTACTTGCCCGAGGCGGCACGCGTGTCCATCGTGATGACGTGCTCCTCGTTGTAGCGCAGGCCAGCCACCGACATGTTCTGCGTCCCGGTCAGGACCCGGCCGAGGTTGCTGTGCTCCGGGCCGATGAGGATCAGCTTGGTGTGCATGGCGACCGTGGTGCAGCGCGTCGGGATGTCGGCCTTCTTGAGGGCCTTGATGACCTTGGGCGAGATCGTGGTGGAGCCGCCCTGGAAGGTCAGCAGCATCGAGATGTCGCAGCCGCGCTGGCGGAGCCGGGTCAGGGAGTTGACCATCTGCTCGGCCTTGGCGTCGGTCAGCTTGAACATCGCGATCCGGATGTTCTTGTCCACCGTGCAGTCGACGTCGTCGAACTGCTGGATGTAGAAGTCGCGCGCGTCCTGCGTGGCCGGGGTGAAGGAGACCGTGGTCCCGCGGCCCGCGTCGGTGTAGTGCCGGTAGATCGGGTCGACCCAGATGCCGCGCTGCTTGGTCAGCTTCATCGAGTCCGGGAAGCCGGAGGCGGACTTGCAGCCCTTCGTCGCGCAGTACTTCATCGCGTCGTAGCGGGCGTCGAACATGTCGAACATCTTCTGGTCGTCGTAGATCAGCGTGGTCTCTTGGTGGTAGTTCCGCAGCTGCGAGCGGGCGAAGTTGCCCGACATCGACAGGATCGCCGGGTGGGACCCGCCGGCGGAGTTGGACCAGACCGTGTCGGAGATCGACAGGAACTTCTCGTGGTTGATCGAGTACGGCCACACCTTGGCCTTGTTCACGTTGAAGCAGCCGTTGCTGCAGTAGTAGACCGACGCGATGTCCTGCAGGCGCTTGGAGACCTTGGTCTTCTCGCCGCCCGGCATGATCGAGCCGCCGTCGAGGACGAGGCCCACGGAGACGTTGCGGTTCTTCTTGACCCAGTCGAGGGCGTTGTAGACGACCTCGGGGTCGGACTCGGGCCGGTCGCCCTGCGCGTTGCCGTCGATCGTGCCGAGCGCCCGGATGAAGAACATCCCGATCTTGATCTCGGAGTTCTTCGAGGCGCCGCAGATGACCTGCGAGACGTACTTGTAGTAGTCCCAGGGGCGGCTGTCGTCGGGGTTGACGAAGCCGCGCTTCTCCATGTCGTCGATGTTGTACCAGGCCTCGTACGGCGCCGGCGTCGCGATCGTGGGGCAGGAGTCGCCGCTCGGCAGGGCGATGTTCCCGTTGCCGTCACGGTCCACGGTGATGGCGCTCGCCGGACCCACGACCAGGCCGAAGGTCACCGCCAGGGCGCTCAGCAGGACCACCAGGCGCAGACGCGCACGGCTTGTGGAGCGGAACGACCGCCACGCTCGGACCGACACTCGAGAACCCTCCGAAAACCTAGCCAGGATGCCTTGCGGGACCACCGTCGAGAGTCCTCGGAGGCGATGCCCAACGGTCGCACCCGCGCGCCGGAGCGGCGGTCTCGACGCACCGAACCATACAATGATTTTCCGCCCGGAGGACCTGGAGCGACCGCATCAGCGGCCTCCAGACGGGTCGACGACAGCTGGGTGGAGGACCGCGTGACGCACCGTCGGAGGGCCGTCGTGGAGCGGGCCACCTGGCCGTTCCTGCCCCTCGCGCTGCTGCTGGCGCTGCTGCTCGGCGGCACGTTCGCCGCCCTGCCCGCGACCCCGGCCCACGCCGTCACCCCCGTCGCCTCCGAGCCCCGCGACCGGCAGAAGGTGTCGCAGGCGCCCGGCGCCGTGACCCTCGCCTTCTCCCGCGACGTCGACCCCAGCGTGGCCAAGGTGGTCGTGCTCGGCCCCAACGGCGAGAACGTCACGAGCGGCCCGCTGATCGTCGAGGGCACGAACGTCACCAGCCAGCTGCGCGAGGACCTCGACCGCGGCACCTACACGGTGCACTACCGGATCGACGGCAAGGACGGCGATCCGGAGGGCGGCGCCTACCAGTTCGCGTACGGCAGCGGCAGCTTCACGGACCTGCCCGACAAGTCGTGGTCGGGCGAGGACGAGGAGCCGGCCGTCCTGGCCGGGACCAACCCGAACGGGTCCGAGCAGCCCGACCCGCCGTCGTCGACGAACACCCCCGGCATCGAGGTGACCTCGCAGGCCCCGTCCTCCGAGCCGCCGCCCCCCACCGACCCGCCGTCCACCGTGAAGGCGCCGGAGGGTCCCGCGACCGACGAGCCCAGCAGCGACGAGACGTCGGAGGCGCCGTCGGCGTCCCCGCAGCCCGAGACCGGCAGCAGCGGCGCGCCCTGGATCGTCGGCGGCGTGGTCCTGCTGCTCGCCGTGGCCGGCACCGCGTTCGGCCTGTGGCACAAGAACAAGGAGAAGGCCCCCGGTCACGACTGACCGATCGGGCGACGCTCCCTGAGCCTGTCGAAGGGAGCGTCTCGCTCAGAGCGTGTCGTCCCAGCCCTGCGCGTCGAGGGTGTGGAACAGCTCCGACCAGCGGGCGACGAACGACTCCTCGCTGAACTCCGTGCGCGGCTGGGCGGCGTTCGCGCTGAGCCGGCGGCGCAGGTTCTCGTCGGTGAGGACCTCGACCACGCGCCGGGCCATCTGCTGCTGCATCGCGGAGCCGACGAGGAAGCCGTTCACCCCGTCCGCGACGATGTCGGCCGGGCCGTACTTGACGTCGTAGCTGACGACCGGGCAGCCCTGGCTGAGGCTCTCGAGCAGCACCAGGCCGAAGCCCTCGAAGCGGCTGGTCAGCAGCGAGCAGGACGCCCGCCGGTAGACCTCGGCCGGGTTCTTCGTGTAGCCCGCGAGGGTCACGTTGTCGCGCAGCCCGAGGTCGTCGATCTGCTGCTGCAGCGCCCCGGCGTCCGGGCCCTGCCCGTAGATCTCGAGCCGCGCCCGCGGCAGCGCCTTGACCACGTGGGCGAACGACGCGATGGCGTGCGGGATCCGCTTCTGGGCGTCGAGGCGCGCGAGCATCACGACGAGGTCGGGGTCGCGCTCCTCGAACGGCACCGGCGGCACCGGGGCCACCGGGTGCGGGATGACGAAGAAGTTGTCGCGCTCGCCGTAGACGGCCTCGGCGTCGGCGCGCTGCGCGTTCGTCAGGAAGACGATGGCTCCGTGGCGGTCGCGGGCGTCGAGCATCGGCTTGTACGAGGCCCGTACCGCCTTGAGGTCGTCGAACGGCGGCGCGATGTGCGGGTTGTGCAGGACGTAGACGTGCTTCACGTTCGGCCGCTGGTAGGTCAGGGTCTCGCCGTCGGAGCGGCGCGACTCGACCGACAGGAAGGTGTGGTCGTCGCCGATCAGCCGGTCGAGGTAGGACTGGATCAGCTCGACGTTGCTGAGCAGGACCTCGTACGGCGCCCCCTGCTCGTCGAGCATGGTGATGCGCTCCACGCTGCTCGTCTTCGACACCGGGTCGACCCGCAGCCACTTGTTCATGTAGGGCGTGCCGTCGGCGCGGTAGAAGATCTCCTGGCGCGGCTTGTTGAAGTGCAGGTCCATGTAGGTCGTGCGCCGCACGGTCCCGAGGTCGTTGAACTCGTCGCGCCGCGTGCGGGCGCGGTTCTCGTTGAACCAGTCGCGGACGATGAGCCGGCCCTGGTGGTCGAACCGCTGGTAGAGCCGGTAGACGCCCTCGGCGTCGTAGTAGCGGTAGACCTCCTGGTCCGGGTCGCGGATGTACGCCATGCCCGGCTCGTCGACCGCGTGCTCGACCTGCGCGGCCACGTGGGAGGACTGCTCGTCGAAGTAGTCGTGCAGGTTGACGATCTCCACCCCGTCGACCAGCAGGCCGCGGCGGCGCAGGTCGGCGGCGATGTCGTCGACCTCGGAGGAGTAGTTGAGCGTGACGATCACGGAGTCGACGCCGCCGAGCTCCTTGAGCAGGCGGCACTTGTTGAGGATCGACGCGGTGCGGCCGCCGAAGTTGCGCGGGATGGCGCCGACGACGAACACGTACTTCGCCTTCGGCAGCGGACGCAGCACGGGCAGCGGGTCGAGGCGGGGGGCGACGTCGGGGGCCTTCGGCGGCAGGGTCGGCGCCTTCGCCGCGGGCGGGGCGGCCGGGCTGCTCGAGACGGACGCGGCGTCCCACACGCGTCGCGCTCGACGGACGGCCTGCTTGGCCCGGGACTTCAGCACCGCCGCAGCGTAGCGCCGCGGCCGGGCCACGCCGCCCGCCCCGAGGGGTGTCGCGCAGGCGGGTCGATCGGTGCCGGACGCTAGAGTGACGGCCGTCCGGGCAGGCTCTCCCCACTCTCCCGACGCCCCTGACCCGGCCGGAGAGCACAGGCCCGGCGGGAGGAGCTCATGTCCATGCGGGTCATCACCTACGGGACCTTCGACCTCTTCCACGACGGTCACGTCCGTCTCCTGGAGCGCGCCCGCGCGCTCGGCGACTACCTGATCGTCGCGGTCACCACGGACAACTACGACAGCACGCGCGGCAAGCTCAACGTCTCGCAGTCGTTGATGGAGCGCATCAACAACGTGCAGAAGAGCGGTCTCGCCGACAAGGTGATCATCGAGGAGTACGAAGGCCAGAAGATCAACGACATCCAGCAGTACGACGTCGACATCTTCGCGATCGGCTCCGACTGGCTGGGCAAGTTCGACTACCTGAACGACTACTGCAAGGTCGTCTACCTCGAGCGCACGAAGGGTGTCTCCTCGACGCAGCTGCGCGACGAGACCGGCATCCTCCGTGTCGGGATCCTCGGCTCCGGCCGGATCGCCAACCGGATGGTCGACGAGGTGCGCTTCGTGTCCGGGGTGAACGTCGAGGGCGTCTGGAGCCGCCAGCTCGCCAGCGCCCAGAAGTTCGCCGACGTGCACGAGCTCCGGGTCGTCGCCGAGACGGTGCCCGAGCTGCTGTCCGAGGTCGACGCGGTCTACATCGCCACGCCGCACGGCACGCACGGCGAGCTCGCGCGCCAGGCCATGGCCGCCGGCAAGCACGTGCTGTGCGAGAAGCCGCTGGCCCTCACCCGGGCCGAGGCGGAGGAGCTGTACTCGCTCGCCGAGCGCCACGAGGTCGTCCTGCTCGAGGCGATCAAGACGGCCTTCTCCCCCGGCTTCCAGCGCATGGTCGCCGTCGCGCGGAGCGGGTCGATCGGTCAGGTCCGCTCGGTCGACGCGACGTTCACCAAGCTCGTCACCTCCGGCCGCGAGCTGGAGGCGCCCGACGGCGGGTCGATCTCCGAGCTCTCCAGCTATCCGCTGGTCGCCGTGATCAAGCTGCTGGGCACGGGCTTCACCGACGTCACCAGCTCCTCGCTGCGCCCCGAGGGGAGCGAGGTCGACACCTTCTCCCGCGTCGACCTGACCTACCCCCACGCGCTGGCGTCGGCGCGGGTGGGCCTGGGCGTCAAGGCCGAGGGCGACCTCGTCGTGGCCGGGACGAAGGGCTACATCTACGTGCCCGCACCGTGGTGGAAGACGGAGTACTTCGAGGCGCGCTTCGAGGACCCGAGCGACAACAAGAAGTACTACTTCAAGTTCGACGGCGACGGGCTGCGCTACGAGGTGGCCGAGTTCGCCTGGCTGATCCGCAACCGGACGCCGGAGTCGTTCAAGCTGCGGTCCTCGGAGTCGATCGCCATCGCCGCGATCATCGAGGCGGCCCGCGCCGACGCCACCGTCCTGCGGTGAGGCGCCCCCGCTTCGACCCGGTCAAGGCCCGGCAACGGGCGCGCCAGCGCCTGCGCGAACGGATCCTGGTGGTCTCCCGCTCGCACAACCCGTACGTGGCGGGCAGCTTTCGGCAGGCCCGGCTCGCCGCCCGCGCCGTCGGGTCACGGGTCACGGGCCGCCAGCTCGGCTGGGTCGCGCACCTGCGCACCGCGGTCTGGACCGGCCCGGCCACCTTCGAGATCGGCGGTTGGGCGTACGAGCGCGGCTACGGCCACCCCGACGGACCGCCGGAGACGCACGTCTGGCTGGAGCGGGGCCCACGCCGCATCGACGCCGTCGTCACGCACGGCTACGACCCCGAGGTCAACGCCGCGGCGCCCACGGGCAGCGAGCACGACTACGGCAACACCGCCTTCACCGCCTCCTTCGACCTGACCCCGCTGCTCCTCGCGCCCGCGGGCGACGACGAGCCGTGGGTCGCGCACGTGCGCGTCGTCGGGTCGGGGCGCGACCGCACCGGGACGTTCGTCAGCCGCTACCGGCTCGGTTCCGTGCGCCACCTCGTCGCCTCGACCCAGCCCGACGGGGACCAGCTGCTCGCGCGCTGGGCCGGCAGCGCGCGGGGGCTGACGCTGCGCCGCCGCCACCCCGCCGCCCTGGCCACGTCGGTCACGCTCGACGGCCGTGACGTCTCCCTCCTCGTCGCCACCGACGGGCGCGAGCTCGCCGGGGGATCGCTGGAGACCGACGGCGAGAGCACCCCGCTCACCTGCACGCCGCAGGGACGGGACGACGCCGGTCGGCCGCTGTTCCGGCTGTCCGGGACGGTGCCGAGCACCGCGCCGGTCGTGACGGACCGCGAGTCCCCGCTGTCGGTCGAGCGCGACGTCCACGTGCGGACCGCCGACGGCACCGACCTCGCGGTCGCGACCGACCTGGACGACACCCCGCCCGCGCTCGTGGAGGGCTCCTCGCTGCTCCTGGCGACCGGCGGGGACGGGCTGCTGTCGCTGGTCGACGCCCCCGGGCGGGTCCTCGTGGACGCGGTCACCGTGAGCGAGCGGCCGCCCGGCCTCCGGCTGCAGGGGCGCTACGTGCTCGGCGAGCTCGCCGCCGCGGAGGAGGCCCCGACGCTGGTCTTCTCCGGGGCCCGCCAGCTGCTGCCCGTCGAGACGACCTTCACCCCGACCAGCCCCGGGCAGGGGACCTGGGAGGGGTGGGCGCCCCTGCTGGCCTCGGTCTGGGACCGGCAGCCGCTCCCGCCGCGCACCGGGGGCTACGTGCTGCGCGCCCGTACGCCGAGCGGCACGATCCTGCCCGTCTCCGCGGTCCCGGCCATCACCCGCCGGACGCCGGAGATCCACCACCTCGAGGGCTTCCGGCTCCGGCTGCAGGCCGGCGGCGGACGGTCGATGCGCTTCAACGTCGCGGCCGCCCGGCGCGACGACGAGGTCGGGTCGTTCCAGCAGCGGCGCCTCGAGCGCCTCTACCGGCGCCACACCTGGAGCCCGCGCAACGCGATCTACCTCGAGAGCTTCTACGGCCGCGGCGCCACCTGCAACCCGTACGCGATCGACCGCGAGATCGCGGCGCGCTACCCGCAGCTGACCCGCTTCTGGGGCGTGACCGACGCGTCCATCCCCGTCCCGCTGGGCGCCATCACGGTCGTCCGCGGGACGCGGGAGTGGTGGCACGCCCGCGCCACGTCGCGCTACGTCGTGGCCAACGACTGGCTGCGCCGCACCTTCACCCCGCAGCCGTTCCAGGTCGTCCTGCAGACGTGGCACGGCTCGATGCTCAAGCGGATCGGGCTGGATCGCTCCGGCCAGCCGAAGTCCAAGATCGACACGATCCGCCTCGAGCAGTCGAAGTGGGACGTCCTGCTGTCGCAGAACCACCACAGCAGCGTGATCCTGGAGTCGGCGTACGACTGGCACCGCACCCTCTTCGAGGAGGGCTACCCGCGCAACGACCCGCTCACGCCCGGCAGCCCGTACGCGGGCGACGGCGCGGCGATCCGCGAGCGGCTCGGCATCCGGCCCGACCAGAAGGCCGTCCTCTACGCGCCGACGTGGCGGGAGAACCAGACGTCGATGGTGACGTTCCTGGACCTGGAACGGCTCAGCGCCGACCTCGGCGACGGCTACGTCATCCTGCTGCGCGGGCACTCCCGCACGGTCAAGTTCGGCGCGAGCCTGCACGAGATCCCCGGCGTGATCGACGTGACGACCTACCCCGAGGTCACCGACCTCTTCCTGGCCGCCGACGCGATGATCACCGACTACTCGTCGGTGATGTTCGACTACTCGGTCACCCGCCGGCCGATGATCTTCTACGTCCCGGACATGGACGACTACCGCGACTCGCTGCGCGGGGTCTACTTCGACCTCTCCGAGGTCGCCCCCGGCCCCGTGCTCTTCACCCAGGACGACGTCACCACCGCCGTCCGCGAGCTCGACCAGGCCGGCGAGCGCTACGCGACCTTGTACGACGCCTGGGTCGAGCGGTTCAACCACCACGACGACGGACGTTCCGCCGAGCGCGTCGTGAAGCGCCTCCTCGCGATCCGCAAGTAGGAACGCTTCCCTGAGCTCGCACCAGGGCCGGAACGCTCCCTGAGCTTGTCGAGGGGCCCGCAGGCGTTGGCGCCGGGGTGTCGCTCCTCCAAGGTCGTTGAAGGGCGCCCGGGGGAACGCTCCCTGAGCTTGTCGAAGGGCCCCGAAGGGGTTGGCGTTCGTCTGTCCACACGACCGCTCGACACAGCTTCGTCGTCCACAGGCATCCGTGGTGCGGCGGCCGACGGGCCGAAGCAGCACCACACTCACGCCATGGCCCACGTGTACCTCCTGCGCTGCTCCGACGGCTCCTTCTACGTGGGCAGCGCACGCGATCTCGATCAGCGGGTGATGCAGCATGCTTCCGGGGTCGTGAAGGGCTACACCTCGACAAGGCGTCCCGTCGAGCTCGTCTGGGCTCTCGAGACCGAGCGGGTGGACGATGCGGCCGAGCTCGAGCGGCAAATCAAGGGGTGGCGCCGCTCGAAGCGGCTGGCCCTGATCGAGGGACGCCTGGACGACCTCCCCGCGCTCGCGCGTGCTGGCTCCCACGCGGCCCCGCGCCTCAACGAGACGCGATAGGTGCGCGTTGGTTGCCATCACGCCAACCCCTGCGGGGCCCTTCGACAAGCTCAGGGAGCGTTCCCCCAAGCGCCCTTCGACAAGCTCAGGGAGCGTCCGAGCGGGGCGAGGACAGAGTTAAGGCAGCGTCACCGTCGCGCGCTGGAGGTTGTGGTCGGAGGCCTGCTTGCCGACGTAGGCGTGGGCGGCGTTCAGGCGGGCGACGTTCTCCCACTCGAGGACGCGGATCTTCTTCGAGGTGAAGATGTAGTCGATGTAGGTGCCGTTGGGGCGGCGGCCGAAGTAGTTCGGGCTCGGCTGGGGCATGAAGTCGTTGAAGCTGCTCAGCGGGGTGTTGATCCGCCGCTCGACCGTCGCGCCCGGGGTGTCCGTGGTCGAGCCGGACGGGTTGCCGAGCGGGTCGACGTAGCCGTACTTCCCCACGACGACCCGGTAGACCGGGTTGTCCTTGACCCCCGAGGGGTTCACGGAGTTCTTGTGGGCGTTCATGTCCCCCGTGATGAAGGTCGGCAGCTTCTTCGGGTTGCGCTTGGCGACCTCCTTGGCCAGGGTCGTGGCCTCGCTGACGTGCAGGTTCCAGTCCTTGTCGGGCTCCAGGTGGGCGGTGGCGAAGAAGAACTTCTTGCCCGTGCTGCGCTGGGTGAAGATCGCCCAGGCCATGTAGCGGTCGTCCTCGGGGCTGGGCAGCAGCTTCGAGCCCTGGCTGACCAGGGTGACTGCGCCGGAGTCGTACAGGATCTTCGTGCCCTTGGACGCGCCCTGGTCCTTGTAGGCGCACTTCGTCGGCGTCTTGGCCTTCACGCAGTTGTTCCGGTTCTTGTTCGCGAGCCGCCAGTCACCGCCGAGCCGGTTGCGCAGGTCCTCGAACTGGCTGAGGTCCTGGCCCTTGCCACCCTCGGCCTTCGGCAGCCACGCCTGGCTGGCCTCCTGCACCCCGAGGACGTCGAGCTTCTGCGACCTGATGTCGCGGACCACGTCGGCCCGGCGGTCCCACCACGAGCGCTCGTTGGGGTGGTCGCCCTCGCAGTTGAAGCACTTGATGTTGAAGCTGCCGACCCGCAGCTGGGCCGAGGTGGGCGCCGGCTTGGGCGTCGAGCCCGCCGCGGCGGCCGTGGTGACCTTGACCGCCCCCGAGTACGGGCTCCAGTTCTCGCCCTCGCTGCTGATCACCCGCACCTTGAACCAGTACGCGGTCTTGGGGGCGAGCCCGCTGATCGTGCCCGAGGTCGCCTTGAAGCGCTTGTACGAGGCCCCGGACATCGCGGCGTTGTCGGCCCACTGGACCCGGTAGGTCAGGCCGGAGCCACGGCTC
Organism: Microlunatus antarcticus; assembly: GCF_014193425.1. Classification (NCBI taxonomy): domain Bacteria; kingdom Bacillati; phylum Actinomycetota; class Actinomycetes; order Propionibacteriales; family Propionibacteriaceae; genus Microlunatus; species Microlunatus antarcticus. The sequence goes on from NZ_JACHZG010000006.1 coordinate 19,153, forward strand.
CCCCACCGCAGCGCCACGCTGGTCGAGCCCGCGCTGCTCCGGGCGAGCCCGGCGGGAGCGCTGTACCCCTTCTGCGTCGTCGCCTTGACGGCCGTCGAGTACGGGCTGAGGTTGTCCCCGTCCGCGGTGATGACGCGGACCTTCACGTAGTACGCCTGGCCCGGCTTCAGCCCGGTCAGGCCCAGCTTGTTCGCCGTGACCCGCTTGTACGCGGCACCGCTCATCGAGCTCTTCGTCGAGTAGGCGACGCGGTAGCGGGGGGCGCCGGCCACGGCCTTCCACGAGACGTCGAGCGTCGAGAGACCGCCGACGGCGACCTTCAGGCCCGAGGGCGTCGCGGTCGCCGCCTGAGCGGGCAGGGCCGTCGCGGTGACGGCCCCCAGGGCGAGCACGGACGACACCGCCCACGCGACGAGACGGCGTCTGCTCGACCTGCTGACGTGCGGAAGTGGGCGGAATCGGACCATGCTTCGGGCTCCTCGAATTCGTGCTGCGTATCCGTCAAGCCCCCCGGTGCCGGAAACCTTAACCAATTGCTCAGAGTTAAACCACCCCTGATGTCAATGACCGACACACTTCCCACGCATTCTTTTTCTTCGACTTCTGGCACTAATTCAAGTCCTTGCCGTCAGACCCCGGACGAGGGCGCGCGTCGTTCGTGACCCCCCGGCGGCCTCGGCGTTGCTAGAATCCGCAGCGGCTGGATGGTCGAGGAGTGGAGTTGGGAACTGTGACGAGCGTCGACGGAAGCACCACGAAGCGGGTGCGGACGAGCCTCGGTGCGCTGGTCGTGATCGCCCTCGTCGGGACCGGTCTGACGACCAGCACCGCGACGGCCGACGTGACGAAGCCGAAGGTCGCCGCCGACACGAAGTCCGGCACCGCGCTCAAGGTCGACTGGACCGACGTCAAGGGCGCCGCGTCCTACCGCGTCCAGTACTCGGCCACCAAGAGCTTCGACGACGCCAAGACGCTGCCGGCCAAGGGCGACCCCGCGATCACCACGAGCGAGACGACGGTCACCGGTCTGACGACCGACAAGACCTACTTCGTCCGCGTCGCCGACGTCTCCGACAGCGGCAAGGTCGGCACCTACAGCGCGGCGACCGAGGCCAAGGCGGCGTTCAAGTTCGAGGCCCCCGGCGACATCTTCCGCACCAAGGTCGACCGCGACAGCATGACCGCGTCGTGGAAGGGCGTCAGCGGCGCGCCCGGCTACACGGTCCGGGTGTACTCGAAGGGCAACCCGACCAAGTTCTTCACGACGACGGGGACCTCGGTCAACCTGACCGGCCTCAAGTCGTCGACGAACTACTTCATCCGCGTGTACGTGGTGCAGCCGGCCGCGGGCTCGACCGACGAGGTCCGGCTCAGCGACGACTCGCCCGAGATCCAGCAGTCCACGACCAGCTACAAGCTGGCGACGCCGGACGGCCTGAAGATGACGAGCCAGAGCCCGACCTCCGTCGGGCTGTCCTGGACCGGGGTCTCCGGGGCTCCGGACGGTGCGGCCTACAAGCTCTCGTACGCCTACAACTACGCGCAGGACGATCACCAGAAGACGTCCCCCGCGTTCAAGGGCACCTCGGCGAAGCTGACGGGCCTCCGGAACGACACCACCTACTTCGGGATCCTCTACCTGGTCGACAAGGACGGGAAGCGCCTCAGCGCGTCGAGCGGGATCGTCACCATCAAGTCGACCGTCCCCCGCGGGACGATCAGCGGCAAGGTCGACGGCGTGACCGGGAGCGACCTGACGGCCGCCGCGTACACGACCTCGGGCTACGTCGCGGAGGCGGTCACCGTCGGGTCGGACAACAAGTACTCGCTGAACGTGCGGCCGGGCAACTACAAGGTCCAGCTCATGTACACCGGCGGCGACAACAAGGCCTCGGCCTGGGCGCGGTCGGGCAGCGACGGCGGCTGGACCTTCGGCGCGGCCTCCACGATCGTGGTCGACGCCGGCAAGACCACCGACGCCCCCGACGTGGACATCAAGAACGGCAAGGTCGTCTCGGGCAAGGTCGTGGACAAGAACGGCGACGCGATCCGCGACGTCGACCTGACCGCGATCGCCGCTCGCGGCGACGAGCGCGACGTCATCTCCCTGACCCGCAGCGGCTCGGACGGGTCGTTCTCGCTCGAGGGCCTCGGCAGCGGCGACTACTGGATCCGCGCCAGCTACTCCGGCGACGGCTTCAAGATCGAGAGCGTCAGCCTCGACGTCAGCAAGGACCTGGGCGTCAAGGTCACCCTCGACACCCTGCCCTTCCGCTCGAAGTACGGCGCCTCGATGCACGGCACCCGCAAGGTCGGCAAGACGATGAACGTCACCGCGACCCCGTGGCTCGCCGGGACCTACCCGACGACCAAGGCGACCATGAGCTACCAGTGGAAGCGCAACGGCAGCCCGATCAAGGGCGCAACGAAGCGGACCTACAAGCTCGTGAGCGCCGACCGGGGCAAGAAGCTCAGCGTCACCGCGACGGCCAAGCGCTACGGCTACACGACCGGCTCCGTCACCTCGACGGCCAAGTCGATCTCGTGAGCTGACGGGCCACCAGCCCGAGCAGGACCACCGTCCCCGGTTCCCCGTGAGGAGCCGGGGACGTCTGCGTTCAGCGCTTGCGCAGGCTCACGTTGCCGTGGGCGGTGGAGTAGAGCTGGCCGCTGCCGAGCTCGACGCCGGTCGGGCCGTTGAGGCGCAGGCGTCGTACGGAGGAGCCGGCGGTCACCTCGAGGTAGACGTCGGCGAGGCGTCCCCCGACCGTGACCGCGAGCGGGTCCAGGGTGCCGGTCACCCGGAGCGTCGCCCCGTCCGGGCCCGCGGTCGCGTCGACGGTCAGCGGACGGCGCCAGGGCCGTCCGGTCTCGCGCCCGACCAGCAGCCACGCGGCCGTCGGCGCGGGGGGCGGGGCGGGGTCGGTCCAGGCCTCGGCGTCCCAGGTGACCACGGCCTCGCCCTCGAGCGAGAACCTCCCGTCCGCCGTCCCGACCGTGAACGACGGCACCCGCAGCGAGGTGAGGCTGAGCCGGCGGGCCCGAGCCGCGACCGCGGCCTGCTGCACGCCCACCCAGCGGCGGAACACCTCGGCGTCGCTGAAGGCCGAGAGGCGTTCCCGGGCGTTCGCCCGCAGCTCGCGGACGCGCTTGGTCGGGAGCGAGAGGAACCGCTCGATGGTGTCGGCCAGGGCCGAGACGTCGCCGCCCGGCACGAGGAACCCGGTCTCGCCGTCGACCAGCAGCTCCGCGGGGCCGTAGCGGATGTCGTACGCGATCGGGACGCACCCGGCGGCCATGCTCTCGAGCAGCACGAGCGACTGGCCCTCGGTGGTCGAGGTCACCAGCGAGAACGAGGCGTCCGCGAAGTGGCGGGCCGCGCCCGGGGCGTACCCGTGCAGGACGACCTGGCCGGCGCTCCCGGTCTCGGCGACGGTCGCCTCGATCGAGGCGAGGCTGCCCGCGTCCTTGCCGTAGACGTCGAGCCCGAAGTCGGCGGCCCGGCCCCCGCGTCCCTGCACCAGCGCGACCGCCCGGACCGCGTGCTCGATCCGCTTGAGCGGCTTGAGGGTGGCGACCACGACGCCACGTTCCGGGCGGTCGGGGGCGGACCGGAGCCGGGAGAGCAGCGACCGCGGCGGGGCGGGCGGCTCGGGCACGACGGGTGGACCGGCGTTCGGGACGGCGTGGAGGTTGGGCGCGGCGCCGAAACGTTCCGCGACGTCGCGGCGCTGCAGGTCGGTCAGGAACACCACCGCGTCGAAGCGGTCGAGGTGCGGCATGATCCGCCGGTGCGCGACGTAGAGGTCGCCGAGGTACGGGTTGGACGCGTCGGCGAGGTGCGACTCGTGGAACACGTGGATCGTCGTCGCCCGCGGGTTGAGGTAGCGCGACAGGAACCGTGCGGTGCTCTTCGACTCGTTGACGATCACCGCGGGACCGTCGCCGACCAGGTGGTCGAGCCAGAGGTAGTAGACGTCCCAGGTGCTCCCGGCCAGCACGGTCGGTGCGCCGGTCGCGTCGAAGAACTGCTGGTAGCGCTTCTTCTCCCCGTCCACCTCGACCGGGAAGTCGCGGGCCAGCAGGCTGCCGTCGGCCCGGAACATCTGCGAGTGGACCAGCTCCCGGTGCTCGTCGTACGTCCGCAGGCACCAGCGGCTGCCCTCCTCCTCGACCGTCGGTGCGCCCGTGTCGTCGGCCGGGGCCGTGGGCGGCAGCGCGGCCAGCCGGTCGTGCAGCACCCCTTCGGCCTCCCAGGCGCGCAGGTCGCTGAACAGGGTCCGTACGGTCACGCCCTCGGGCAGGGTCCCGCGCCGGGTCAGCCGCTCGGTGATCTCGGCGCTGTCCTGCAGCGCGCTGAAGGTCAGGAGATCGACGGGGCGGCCGCTGCGCTGGACCTGCTCGCCGACGCGGCGGAGGGTGGCGGTCGTCTGACCGGCGTACTGCTCGGGGACCCACCAGGTCGTCACGAGCTGTCGGGCGGGCGGGAGCTCCTCGGACACGCCCCACACTCTGGCAGACGTCGAGTAGGTTAGCCCGGCTATGGCCCTGCTGCTCGACCTGACCCCCCTGCGCAGCGCGCCGGCCTACCGCCGCCTCTGGCTCGGCCTCAGCGTCTCCAACCTCGGCACCCAGCTCACCGTCACGGCGGTCGGTCTGCAGGTGTACCAGATCACCGGCTCGACCTTCTCGGTCGGCGTGCTCGGGATCTGCGCGCTCGTGCCGCTGGTCGTCCTCGGCCTCTACGGCGGCGCGCTCGTCGACGTCTACGACCGGCGCAAGGTCGCCCTGATCGCCTCGATCGGTCTCTGGGTCGTGTCCGGGCTGCTGGCCCTGCAGGCCTGGTTCCACCTGGACTCCGTCGCCGTGCTCTACGGGCTGGTGGCGCTGCAGTCGGCGGGCTTCGCGGTGAACAACCCGGCCCGTTCCGCGATCATCCCGCGCCTCGTGCCGAACGACCTGCTGCCCGCCGCGAACGTGCTCCAGACCGTCTCCTGGAACATCGCCTTCGTCGTCGGGCCCCTGATCGGCGCGTTCCTGGTCGCGGGCGGGGACTTCGGGCTCGCGTACACGGTCGACGTCGTCCTCTTCAGCGCGGCCCTCTGGGCGCTGTGGCGCCTGCCGGACCTGCCGCCCGTCGACACGGGGACCCCGGACGAGCCGGGCAAGCGCGGGATCGCCTCGGTGCTGGAGGGGCTGCGCTACCTCGCCACCCGCAAGAACGTCCGCATGACGTTCGTCGTCGACCTGACGGCGATGATCCTGGCCATGCCGCGGGTGCTGCTGCCCGCGGTCGGCGTCCTCTGGCTGGGCGGCGGGGCGACGACGACCGGGGAGCTGAGCGCCGCGTTCGCGGTCGGTGCGGTGCTGGCCGGCCTGCTGTCCGGCGGGCTGGTCAAGGTACGCCGCCAGGGCCGCGTCATCGTCGGCTCGATCGTCGTCTTCGGCCTGGCCGTCGCCGGCTTCGGCGCGGTCCTGCTGGGCGTGGGTCGTACGTCCCCGGCTCAGGTCCTCGTCCCGGGGCTGCTCGTCGCCTTCGTGCTCCTCGCCCTGGCCGGCGGCGCGGACGCCGTGAGCGCCGTGTTCCGGCAGACGATCCTGCAGGCCGCGACGCCGGACGCCATGCGGGGCCGGCTGCAGGGCGTCTTCATCGTCGTCGTGGCCGGCGGTCCCCGCCTGGGCGACCTCGTGCTCGGCACCGCGGCGGACCGGTTCGGCGAGGCCTGGGCCGCCCTCGGGGGCGGGCTGCTGTGCGTGGCGGTGCTGGTCGCCGTCGTCGCGGTGCAGCGTCGCTTCTGGGACTACGACGCCCACGACCCGCAGCCGTGAGGCGCGGACGACCGCCCGGGTGCGGCCCGCGTTGTTAGGGTCGAGCGCCTACGTGTGGTGCGCGAGCGCCCGAGGCGGGGAGCCAGATGAGTGACATCGGCGGGGTGCTGATCCACCAGCGCCGTCGAGTCGTCGAGATCGTCGACGTCTTCGCCCGGTACGGCTTCACCCAGCTGGCCTCGGTGTTCGGAGCGGCCACCGGCGACGAGCCGTCCCGGTTCCCGCTCCACCGCGCCGGTCTGCGGATCGCGGGCCTCGCCGACCCGGAGCTGGTGGCGATGACGACCGGCGAGCGGCTCCGCGCCGCCCTGGCCGAGCTGGGGACGACGTGGGTCAAGCTCGGCCAGATGCTCAGCCTGCGCGCCGACCTCGTCGGGGCCGACATCGCCGCGGCGCTGAGCGGGCTCCAGAGCACCGTCCCGGCCGACGCCCCCGGCCTGGCCACCGCCACGGTCGAGTCCGACCTCGGCCACCCCGTCAGCATCCTGTTCTCGGCGTTCTCCGACGAGCCGCTGGCCTCGGGCTCCGTCGCCCAGGTGCACGCGGCGACGCTGCACGACGGGACCGAGGTCGTGGTCAAGGTCCTGCACCACGACGCCGACCGCAAGGTCAGGGGCGACGTCGAGCTGATGAAGGTGCTCGCCCGTTCGGTGGAGTCGCTCGACCCCGCGCTGGCCCGCTACAACCCCGTGGCGATCGTGGCCGAGTTCAGCGACCTGATGACCGGTGCCGTGGACTTCACCTACGAGCTCGCCAACCTCCAGCAGATCGGCGCCAACCTCGCGGTCGAGCCCGACATCGTGGTCCCGCAGGCCTACCCGGAGCTGAGCACGGCACGGGTGCTGACCATGACCCGGATCCACGGCGGCCCGGTCGACTCCCGGGCCAGCCTGGAGGCGTACGGCTGGACGGTCGAGCGGTTCGTCCAACGGACCAGCGACGTGTTCCTGGCGATGATCTTCCGCGACGGGATGTTCCACGCCGACCCGCACCCGGGCAACTTCCTCGTCGTCGACGCCGGGCACCTCGCGGTCCTCGACTTCGGCGACGTCGGCTACCTGACGCCCAGCCGCCGGCTCGACTTCCAGGCGCTGCTGCTGGCCATCTCCGAGCGTGACGCCGGCGACTTCACCCACGCGCTGATGGCCGTCACCCGCGCGTCGGTCGAGGTCGACGAGGACGTCGTCCAGGGCGACGTCGAGGAGTGGATGCAGCGCTGGCTGGGCGGCGGGGTGAGCGAGCAGGACCTCGGGCCGGCCCTGGAGAACCTCCTCGTGCTCATCCGCGAGGACCACCTGACCTTCCCCTCCGACCTGCTGATGCCGCTGCGCGTGCTGCTGCGGCTCCAGGGGCTGGGGCTCCAGCTGGGCAGCACCGTCCCGCTCGACGACATGCTGCGCCCGTACCTCACGCAGATGCTGGCCGACCGCTACAAGCCGGCCGCGCTGCTCAAGCAGGCCCGCCGCACGTTGCGGAGCTGGGAGCGCCTGCTCGGGCCGCTCCCCGACGAGCTCGCCGGGCTGGCCGTCCGGCTGCGCCGCGAGGGCGCCCAGGTCGACGTCAAGGTCCACGACCCCGACGAGGTGATCGACAAGCTCATCGACGGCCTGCTCGCCTCGGCCTCGATCGTCGGCGCCTCGCAGCTGCTGAGCCGCCGCACGCCGCCGACGGTGCAGGACTTCTCCGTCCCCGGCGTGGCCGTCGGGGTGCTGGCCGCGTACACCTGGCGCCGCCTCCAGGTCCGCCGCGTCTCCCACAAGCCGCTCCGGAACCGCGTCGTCGGCCTCATCAGCCGCCGCTTCTGACGGGTCCGTCCCCTTTCGGGAGCGCGCCCGTCCACGTCTGCTCGCCTTGCGCGAGTCTGCGCGAGTTCGAACGCGCGCAGACTTCACCAGAGCGAGCAGACGTGCGGGATGCAGGTCTGGGTGGCCCATGGACAGCCGATGGGTGACGCTCGGGGCGGTTGCTGCGTCCTTGTCCTTGAACCCGCGAAGGGTAGGTTGCCGCGTCATTGGGGGCCCGAAAGGCGCGGCAACCTACCTCTCGCGGGGGGGTGGGGAAGTGAGCCAGGGGCGTACGGGTCAGGCGGCGAGGTCGTGGAGGACGGCCTCGAGGGCGTCGAGGCCCGCGTCGAGCTGCTCCTCGGTGATGACGAGCGGCGGGGCGAGGCGGATGGTCGAGCCGTGCGTGTCCTTGGCCAGGACGTGCCGGCGGGCGAGGGCCTCGCAGACGTCGCGACCGGTGCCGAGGGCGGGGTCGACGTCGATCCCGGCCCACAGACCGCGCACGCGGACCGCGACGACGCCGTGGCCGACCAGGGCCTCGAGCCGCTCGCGCAGGTGCTCGCCGAGGCGGGTGGCGCGTTCCTGGATCTCGCCGGTCGCCAGCATCGCGACGACCTCGGCCCCGACGGCGCAGGCCAGCGGGTTGCCGCCGAACGTGCTCCCGTGCGTCCCCGGCTGGAGGACGCCCAGCACGTCGGCGTCGGCGACGACCGCCGAGACCGGGACGATGCCGCCGCCGAGCGCCTTGCCCAGCAGGTACACGTCCGGCACCACGCCCTCGTGCTCGCAGGCGAGCGTCCGGCCCGTACGCCCCAGGCCGGACTGGATCTCGTCGGCGATGAAGAGGACGTTCCGCTCGCGGGTCACCGCGCGGACGCCGGCCAGGTAGCCGGCCGGCGGGATGCGGACGCCCGCCTCGCCCTGGATCGGCTCGAGGAGCACGGCGACGGTGTCGGCGGTGATCGCGGCGGTCAGCGCGTCGAGGTCGCCGTACGGGACGGTGACGAAGCCGGGGGTGAACGGGCCGTAGTCGTCGCGGGCCTCGGGGTCGTCGGAGAAGCTGACGATGGTCGTCGTCCGGCCGTGGAAGTTGCCGCCGGCCACGATGATCTGCGCGCGGCCCGCGGGGACGCCCTTGACGCGGTAGCCCCACTTGCGGGCGACCTTGATGCCCGACTCCACGGCCTCGGCGCCCGTGTTCATCGGCAGCACCATCTCCTTGCCGACCAGCGCGGCGAGCACGGTGGCGAAGGGCGCCAGCTGGTCGTGGTGGAACGCGCGCGAGGTCAGGGTCACGCGGTCGAGCTGGGCCCGGGCGGCCGCGAGCAGGCGCGGGTGGCCGTGGCCGAAGTTCGTCGCGGAGTACGCGGCGAGGAAGTCGAGGTAGTCGGTCCCGTCGACGTCGGTCACCACCGCGCCGAGCCCGTGGGAGACCACGACCTCGAGCGGGTGGTAGTTGTGCGCGACGTGCTCCGACTCGGCCTCGAGGAGGGCGGCCGCGGCGGTCGACGGGGGGGCGGTGGAGCGCGTGGGGGTGTCCAGGACGGCGGTCATCGTGGGTCTCCTTCTTCTGAGCGGGCGGGGCGGATCTCCTGGGTGCAGCACTTGACGCTGCCGCCGCCGAGGAGCAGCTCGGAGGTGTCGATCTCGACGCAGACGTAGCCCCGGGCCTCGAGGGCGTCGCGCAGGTGCCCGGCGCCGACGGGCAGGAACACGTTCCGGCCGTCGCCGACCGCGTTGAGCCCGAAGGCGTACGCGTCGGCGTCGTCGGCCAGGACCGCGTCGGGGAAGCGGTCGGCCAGCACCGCCTGCGACCGTGCGCTGAAGGCCGGCGGGTAGTAGGCGACCTGATCGGTGTCGGAGTCGAGGACGGCCAGGGCCACGTCGAGGTGGTAGAACCGCGGGTCGACGAGCTCGAGGCTCAGCACCTCCCGGCCGGTGAGGGCGGCGAGCTCGGCGTGCGCGGCCAGGTTGGTGCGGAAGCCGTACCCGGCCAGGACGACCGACGACAGCACGGCGAAGTCGCCCTCGGCCTCGTTCACCGCCACCGGGTCGGCCAGCGCGCGCCCGCCGTAGAGCACCCCGAAGCGTGCGTGCCACGCCCGGTGCGCGACCGCCTCCGCCGCCCGTTGGGAGGTGGCGAAGCGGGCACCGAGCGTGCGACCGTCGACGACGGTGGCCCCGTTCGCCGCGAAGACCATGTCCGGCAGCCCCGGCACGGGGTCGAGCAGGTCGACGCGGTGCCCGGCCGCCCGGTAGGCGGCGACCAGCGCGGACCACTGGGCGTACGCGCGCTCGCGGTCGACCGGAAGGCGGGGGTCCATCCACGGGTTGATGGCGTACGTGACGTCGAACCAGGTGGGCGGGCACATGAGGTAGTGCCGAGGTCTGACCCGTCGCGGCTGCTGCTGCACGTGGGTCGGCACCGTGGTGGTCACACCACAAGAGTATTTCGGCGGTGCCGCAACAGCCGTACCATGACGTACGAAGTATTGGGAGGAACGTTGCGCATAGACGACATCGATCGCAAGATTCTTGCGATCCTCGGGGAGAACGGCCGGGAGAGCTACTCGGCCCTCGGGACCCGTATCGGGTTGAGCACGGCGGCCACCAAGCGACGGGTCGACCGGTTGCGCCTGGACGGGGCGATCCAGCGGTTCACCGCGGAGATCGCGCCGGTCGCGCTGGGCTGGACGATCGAGGCCTTCGTCGAGCTCTACTGCGAGGGCCGGGTCCCGCCGGACCGGATGGCCGAGATGGTCGCGACGATCCCCGAGGTGGTCCAGGCGTGGACCGTCACCGGTGAGTCGGACGGGATCCTGCTCGTCCGCGCCCGCGACGCGAGCCACTTCGAGAAGGTGCTCGGCCACATCCGTACGCACCCCGGCGTCAGCCGCACCCGTTCCGCGATCGTCCTCTCGCACCTGTGACCGAGGAGGAGCTCGTCCTCCGGCTGCGGGCGGCGGGGTGCGTGTTCGCGGAGGAGGAGGCGGCGCTGCTCCTCGAGCAGGCCGCGCTCGTGGAGCCGGGGAGCCGGGCGACCGAGCTCGAGCGCCTGGCCGTGGCGCGCGAGGGCGGGCTGCCGCTGGAGCAGGTGCTGGGCTGGGCCGAGCTCGCCGGCGTCCGCGTGGCGGTGGAGCCGGGGGTGTTCGTACCCCGGCGGCGTACGGAGCTCATGGTCGCGGCGGCGGTGTCCCTCGGCTCGGCGGCGGTCGCGTCGACCGGGCGGGAGGTCGTGCTGCTCGACCTCTGCTGCGGCTCCGGCGCCGTCGCGGCGGCCGTCGGGCACGGGCTGCGGGCGGGCGGTGCCGCGGTCGGGGTGACCGCCGCCGACGTCGACCCCGTCGCGGTCGGGTGCGCCCGGCGGAACCTGCCCGGCGCGCTGGTCCTGGTCAGCGACCTGTTCGCCGCGCTGCCGGACGACCTGCGCGGTCGCGTCGACGTCCTCACCGCGAACGTCCCGTACGTCCCCACCGGCGCGATCGCGCTGATGCCCCGCGAGGCGCGTGAGCACGAGCCGCGCCGCACGCTGGACGGCGGGGCCGACGGGCTGGCGGTGTTCCGGCGGGTGGCCGCGGAGGCCCCGGGCTGGCTGGCGCCGGGCGGGACGCTGCTGGTCGAGACCAGCGAGCGTCAGGTGCCGGCGGCGTTCGCGGTGCTGGAGCAGGCCGGGCTCGTGGCCGAGGTCCGGGTCGACGAGGACCTCGGCGCCGTCGTCGTGCTCGGGACCCGGCCTCCGGCGCCCGCCGAGCACGCGTCCGGGGGCGGGGTCCGGCCCCGACGGTAGGGTCGAAGGATGAGCGAGACCGCCGGCGGGGACCGCGCGCCGACGTCGGCGCGGAGGATCCGCCTGACCGATTTCGTCCGGGCCAAGCGCGAAGGCCGACGCTGGGCGATGCTCACCAGCTACGACCAGTACACGGCCTCGATCTTCGACGGGGCAGGGGTCTGGGCGCTGCTCGTCGGCGACTCGGCCGCCAACAACGTCTTCGGCTACGACACCACCCTGCCGGTCACGGTCGACGAGCTGCTGCCGCTCGTCCGGGCGGTCGTCCGGTCCACGCACCACGCGTTCGTCGTCGGCGACCTGCCCTTCGGCTCGTACGAGGACGGTCCCTCCCAGGCGCTGGAGACCTCCATCCGCTTCATGAAGGAGGGCGGCTGCCACGCGGTGAAGTTCGAGGGCGGCGTCCGCGTCGCCGAGCAGATCCGCAAGGTCACGGGCGCCGGCATCCCGGTCATGGGCCACATCGGCTTCACCCCGCAGAGCGAGCACCAGCTCGGCGGCTACCGCGTCCAGGGCCGGGGCGCCGGGGCCGAGCAGCTGCTCGCCGACGCGCACGCCGTGGCCGACGCGGGCGCGTTCGCCGTCGTCCTGGAGATGGTCCCCGGCGACCTGGCGGCCCAGGTCACCTCCGAGCTCGACATCCCGACCGTGGGCATCGGCGCCGGGCCCGGCTGCGACGCCCAGGTCCTCGTCTGGCAGGACGCGATGGGGCTGCGCCAGGGCACGATGGCGCGCTTCGTCAAGCAGTACGCCCACGTCGGCCAGGTCCTCGAGCAGGCCGCGGCCGCCTACGTCGACGAGGTGACCAGCGGCGTCTTCCCGGCGGCGGAGCACACGTTCCTCGACGCACCGCCCCCACGCGCATGAAGGTCGCGCGCAGCATCGCCGAGCTGACCGGGCTCCGTGACGAGATCCCCGCCACCCACCGCGTCGGCTTCGTCGCCACCATGGGCGCGCTGCACGCCGGGCACGCCACGCTGATCCAGCAGGCGCAGGCGCTGAGCGACACGGTCGTGGTGAGCATCTTCGTCAACCCGTTGCAGTTCGGGCCGGGCGAGGACTACGCCCGCTACCCCCGCCCGCTGGAGGCGGACCTGGACCGGTGCGCCGAGCTCGGGGTCGACCTCGTCTTCGTGCCGGCGGTCGGCGACCTCTACCCGCCCGGTCGCCAGGTCGCCGTCAGCGCCGGGACCATGGGCACGGTGCTCGAGGGCGCCGTACGCCCGACGCACTTCGACGGGGTCCTCACCGTGGTGCTCAAGCTGCTCAACCTCGTCCGCCCGCAGGTGGCCGTCTTCGGCCGCAAGGACGCCCAGCAGCTCGCCTGCGTGAGCCGCATGGTCGTCGACCTCAACCTCGACGTCCGCGTCGTCGGGGCGCCGACGGTCCGTGAGCCGGACGGGCTCGCGCTGTCCAGCCGCAACGTGTTCCTCAGCCCGGCCGACCGCGGCCTGGCGCTGAGCCTGGTCGACGCGCTGGAGAAGGCGGCGGCGCAGTCGGACCTCCCCTCTGCGCTCGACGCCGCCTGGGAGGTGCTCGACAAGGCGAGCCTGGACCCGGCGTTCGTCCTCGACTACCTCGCCGCGGTCAACCCGGAGACGTTCGCGGAGGTGGGCGCCGACCACGGGGGCGACGTGCTGCTCGTGGTCGCCGCCAAGGTCGGCGCGGTGCGGCTGATCGACAACATCACGCTGCACCACCCCGAGCCGCTCGTCCCGCTCACCGTCCCGCGGCTGCCCACGCCGCGCTGAGCCGGGGTCCAGCGCATGACGGACGTCGAGGACGCGGCCACCGAGCTCTACGCGCTGGCCCCCGAGGACTTCGTCGCCGCGCGCACCGCGCTGGTCAAGCGGGCCCGGGCGGCCAGGGACCGGCCGCTCGCGACCGAGATCGGGGCGCTGCGCAAGCCCACGCGGACCGCCTGGGTCGTGAACCTCCTCGCCCGCGACGACCCGGACGCGGTCGGGGCGCTCCTCGACCTGGGCGACGCGCTGCGGGCGGCGCAGGAGCAGCGGGACGGACCGGCGCTGCGCGACCTCTCGGCCCGCCGCCGGAAGGCGATCGACGTACTCGTCCGCCGCGGGACGACGCTGGCCCGCGAGGCCGGGCACCCGCCGACCGAGTCGACGCTGAACGAGGTCGCCCAGACCCTGCAGGCGGCCCTCGGCGACCCGGCCGTCGGCGCGCAGGTCCGCGGCGCGCGCCTGGCGGGAGCCGCGGTCTACGGCGGGTTCGGGGGTCCGGCCGAATCGGGGCCGGCGCCGGACGGGGGCGACGACCTCGCGGCGATGCTGGCGGCCTCCATGCCGGCGGCGAAGCAGGCCGGGGCGACGCCGGAGGACGAGGTCGCCGAGCGCCGCCGGCAGGCCGCCGCGGAACGTCGCGCCGCCCTCACCGAAGCCCGCGACGAGGCACGGGCCGCGCTCGACGAGGCCCAGACGGCCGCGGACGCCGCCACCGAGGAGGCCGACCGCCGCGCCGAGGAGGTCGACCGGCTCAAGGCGGAGCTCGCGCAGGCCGAGGACGCCGAGCGGGAGGCAGCCACGGCGGCCCGCGCCGCCCGCGAGGAGGTCCGGGACCGGCGCACCGCGGCCGAGGAGGCGGAGGACGCGCTCGCGGCGCTTCCCTGAGATCCCCTCACTCGGTCGGTCCGGGCCCTGGCCCGCACGCTCAGCACCGAGGCCGGCGCCGCATCGAGTGAGCGGATCTCAGGGCGTCGGACCGAGCTCCAGCACGTAGGCGACGTGGTCGCGCAGGCGGTGGCCCGGCGGGAACCGCGGGTGCTCGAACGGGCTGTGCTCGACCAGGCCGAGCCGGCGCATGACGGCGATCGAACGGACGTTCGCGGGGACGGTCATGGACCAGACCCGCGGGAAGCCACGTTCTCGCGCCACGCGAAGGCCCTCGGTCGCCGCCTCGGTGGCGTAGCCGTGACCCCAGGCCGCGCGCGACAGCCGCCACCCGATCTCCCACTCCCCCGCCCCCGGCGTGCCGACCGGCATCGGGTTGAGCCCGGCCCAGCCCAGCAGCACCCCGTCGGAACGCCGCTCCACCGCCCAGAGCCCGAGGCCGCGCTCCGCCCAGACCGTCCGGAGCCGGTCCATCAGGACGTCGCTGCCCGCCCGGTCCAGCACCTCGGGCAGGTGCTCCATGACCGCCGGGTCGCCGTTCATCGCCGCGAAGGCGGGGCGGTCGGCGTCGGTCCAGGTCCGCAGCCGGAGACGTTCCGTGAGGACTTCCTCCACCCCGGTCACCCGTCCGCCCGCTCGGGCGGCCAAACCAGCGCGAACCGCTCGAACACGACCTCCGGGTCCTCGTCCGGCGGCCGGCCCGACGCCGCGAACCAGCGGCGGAAGAACGCGCGGTGCGCGGCGAGCCAGCCGTCGCGCGTACGGTCGCCCTCGCCCTCGTCCCAGGCGAAGGCGTCGTCGACGCTGCTGAGCGGCCCGACCCGCACGTCGGTGGTCCGCAGGACGGCCGCCGGCGAACCGTCCCCCCGCAGGACCACGGCGTGGTCGCCCACGACCGGCACGGCGCCCTCCTCGAGGTAGTCGGCCCTTGCCCCCGCGGTCGCCCGCTTCGTCCCCGTCAGCACGAGGTCCACGAGCGCGTCGGCCATGCCGACGGAGTCGCCGAAGGCGTAGACGTCGACCGGCTCGCCGGTCGCCCCGGTCGCCGCGCAGAACGCGGCCCAGAAGGTCGCCACGGCCGTCCCACCGGGTCCCGTCAGTGCTGCCACCAGGGCATTCTCCCTCTAGGCTTTCCGCCATGACCGAGGCCCGCTGCGCTGTCGTGGCGAACCCCACGAAGCTGAACGAGATCGACTCCGCCATCGTGCGCGCCCGCCTCATGGAGGCCGGCTACGCCGAGCCGCTGTGGCTGGAGACGACGCCGGACGACCCGGGCCGGGCCATGACCGAGCAGGCGCTCGCCGACGGTGCGGAGCTCGTCCTGGCGGCCGGCGGCGACGGGACCATCCGCATGGTCGCGGCCGTGATGGCCGGGTCCGACGCCACGATGGCCATCGTCCCGGCCGGCACGGGCAACCTCCTGGCCCGCAACCTCGAGCTGCCGCTCGACGTGAACGGGGCCATGGCCGTGGCCGTCGGGAGCGACGAGCGCCGCGTCGACACCGTCGTGCTCACGGTGGACGGCGGCGAGCCCGACCGCTTCGCCGTGATGGCCGGCACGGGCATCGACGCGATGATCATGGACGGCGTCGACGAACGGCTGAAGAAGTTCATCGGCCCGGGCGCGTACTTCATCTCCGCGGGCAAGGCGCTCGGCAAGCTCCCCGTCCCGGTCCACGTGACGATCGACGGGCACCGTCACAAGCGCAAGGCGATCATCTGCCTGATCGGGAACTGCGGCGAGCTGACCGGCAACCTCGAGCTCATCCCCGGCGCGCAGCCGGACGACGGCCTGCTCTACCTCTACGTCGCCTTCCCCTCCCGCCCGAGCCACCTGCTCAAGGCGCTCGTCCGGCTCGTGACCCGCCGCCCGCAGAAGGACGACCACGTCCGCGTCTGGTCGGGCAAGAAGGTCGAGATCCGCCTCGAGGAGAAGGACTCGTACGAGCTGGACGGCGACGTCGTGGGCGAGGGCCGGGTGCTGCAGGCCGAGGTCGACCCGGGCTCGCTGCGGATCAGGGCCAAGGCCCCGCATCGCAGCCTGGAGGCCGCACCGAAGAGTGCGTGACGGACCGTACGCTCGCAGGAGTCCGTCGACAGGTGAGGAGCAGGACGTGCCGCTGACCATCACGGTGACGGGCGCCTCGGGCTTCGTGGGGTCCCACCTCTGCGAGGCGCTGGTCGAGGCCGGCCACACGGTGCGCGCCATGACCCGCCACCCCGACACGTACGACGGGGCCGGCGAGGCCGTCTACGGCGACGTCTCCGACGCCGAGAGCCTGGGTCCGGCGCTGGACGGCGCGGACGCCGCCTACTACCTGGTGCACTCCCTGGACCGCGAGGACTTCGAGTCCGCCGACGCGAAGGCCGCCCGCGACTTCAGCGCCGCGGCGGCGAAGGCCGGCGTCCGGCGCATCGTCTACCTCGGC
The DNA here is from genome assembly GCF_014193425.1 of Microlunatus antarcticus. NCBI lineage: Bacteria > Bacillati > Actinomycetota > Actinomycetes > Propionibacteriales > Propionibacteriaceae > Microlunatus > Microlunatus antarcticus. The sequence continues at coordinate 35,612 of NZ_JACHZG010000006.1, forward strand.
GGCCTGGGCCGCGAGGACCAGGACCTGTCCGCGCACCTTCGCTCGCGCCGCGAGGTCGAGAAGCTGCTGGGCGGCGACGGCGTCCCCGTCACCGTCCTCCGCGCGGCGATCGTCGTCGGGCACGGCGGCATCTCCTGGGAGATCACCCGCCAGCTGGTCGACCACCTGCCCGCGATGGTCGTGCCCTACTGGACGAGCACCAAGACGCAGCCGATCGCGCTCGCCGACGCCGTCGCCTACCTGGTCGGGGTGCTCGAGCCGGCCGAGGCCGAGGGGCGCGTGTTCGAGATCGGCGGGCCCGACGTCCTCACGTACGCGCAGATGATGCAGCGGGCGTCGCAGGTGATCAAGAACCGGCCGCTGCCCATGCTGGTAGTCCCGCTCCTCACGCCCCGGCTGTCGTCGCACTGGCTGGCCTTCGTCACCGACGTCGACACCGAGACCGCCCGCAACCTCATCGACTCGATGAGCAACGAGGTGGTGGTGACCGACGACTCGATCAAGACGGTCGTACGCCGGCGGCTCTTGACCTACGACGAGGCGGTCCGGGCCGCCAT
>NZ_JACHZG010000007.1 GCF_014193425.1 Microlunatus antarcticus
CTGGTCGCGGATCGTGTTGATGGCGATCAGCCCGGCGCCGGAGTTGTCGATGACGTCCGGCGGGTTGCCGGCGACGAAGCGCGGCTGCAGGGTCTGGGCGATGTTCGTGGCGGCGTCGACCTTGATCGTCGAGCCGGCCTGCTTGGTCTGCATCGCCTTGCCCGCGAACTCGGCGTACTCGATGCCGTAGCCGCCCTTGAAGATGACGGCCTCGGTGGAGCTATTCGCGGCCAGGCCGAAGGGGTTCTCGGCGCTGGTCGGGCCGGCCGCCGAGCTGGTGGCGGGGTCCGGGCCGGTGCCCGAGGCGGCGCAGCCGGCGAGCCCGGTGGCGGCGAGGGCGGCGGCGGCGAGGCCGCCGCGCAGGAAGTCCCGCCTGTGCAGGGACGAGAGCGAGGTGGTCATCTGAGTTCCTCCGGGTGCGTGGTGGTGGGTCGGGTCGTGCTGGCCTGGACGGTCGTACGGATCAGGTGCCGCGGTGGATGCGGCCGGCGTAGAGCTGCTCGAGCGCCGAGTTGTGCTCGTCGCCGCCGGGGATGTTCGCGGAGAGGTACAGCGGGGGCCGGCGTCCGTCGGCGGAGATGCGCTCCGAGACGCCGATGGTGAGCAGCTGGGCGATGTACGCCGCGGTGATCGAGGAGACCGCGCCGACCGGGACGCCGCCGGAGAGCTCCAGCGTCGCGTCGCCGTACGGGGCGAGGTTGTCGATGACGACGTCGCCGACGTCGGACAGCCGCTTGCCGCTCGGGTGCTTGAGCGGGACGGCCATGGTGTGCTCCAGCGAGGTCACGACGACCAGCGGGATGCCGTGCTCCTTCGCCAGCAGCGCCAGGCCCACGATCGAGCCGTTCACGCCGGAGTTGGACGCGATCATCAGCAGGTCGCCGGGCTGGATGCCGGACAGCTCCCACAGCTCCGTCACGTTGTCCGGGTTGCGCTCGAGGCTCGACCCGCCGAGCTGGTCGGCCCCGAGGGTCCCGCGCAGGACGAGGTCGCGCAGGGCGATCTTGTTCGTGGGGATGAGGCCACCCGCGCGCCCGGCGATCTCCATGGCGAACGCCTCGGAGTGGCCGGTGCCGAAGGCGTGGATCACGCCGCCGGACTCGATCGTGGTGGTCATCAGCTCCACGGCGGCGTCGAGGCCACCGTTCGCGGCGAGCGCGGTGATCTGGTCGAGCCGGGTGCTCACCTGGGTCGAGAAGTCGTGCACGGCCTGGGAGAAGTCCATCGCGTTCCTTGCGTCGGTGTTCGGGTCGGTCTTCGGGCCGGCAGCGCCGGTGGTCGGGCGGAGGTCGGTCACGTGTGCCGCCGGGGTCGGCGGTGGGAGGCCACGGCCAGGGCGGAGGCCGCGAGCTTGTCGCTCGAGCGGTCGAAGTCCTCCTGGGCGACCAGGAGGTAGAGCAGGTCCAGCACGAGCAGCTGGCCGTGCTTGGCCGAGAGGTCGTCGGGCTGCAGCGCCCGCTCGTAGACCGAGGTGACGATGCTCCGGTCGGCGAGCTCGTCGAGCGGCGACCCGGGGTTGTTCGTGATGGCGACGGTGAAGGCGCCCGCGCGGCCCGCCTCCGCCAGCATCTCGATCGTCTCCTCGGTGCGGCCCGTCGTCGAGATGCCGATGGCGACCGTGCCGGCGTCCTGGATGGCGGCGCTCACCAGCCCGAGGTGCGCGTCGGCCCAGGCGAAGGCCGTGACCCCGACCCGGTAGAGCCGGCCCTGGAGCTCCTCGGCCAGCATCGCGCTGCCGCCCACCCCGTACACGTCGACCTGCCGGCTGCGCGCGATCCGGCCCGACACCTCGCTCATCACGCCGAGGTCGATCGCGGACGTCGCCTCGCGCAGCGACCGCGTGTGGCTGCCGATGAGGCGCGCGAGCAGCTCCTCGGGGGTGTCGTCAGGACCGAACTCGCGGCCGATCTCGTTGGCCCACGACTCCCGGGCCGTGCTGCGGCCGACGTCGGTGGCGATCCCCACCCGCAGCTCGACGTAGCCGGCGTAGCCGACCATCCGGCAGAATCGCGTGACGCTCGCGGCGGACGTCCCGGCCTGCTCGGCCAGCTCGCCGATCGACAGGGTCAGCGGCGCCTGGGGGTGCAGGATCAGGTAGTCGGCGACGCGGGCGAGCGCGGCGGGCATGTCGGGCTGCAGCGCCACGATGCGGTCGACGACCGCCCGTGACTGCTCGCGCGTCTGCGCGGCCCGCTCCGACGTGAGAATGAGTATCGCCAACTTCCCCGAAGACTGAAATTCGCTCTCACGTTAACGCGCGGTTCAGCCACGGGCAACCACCTGGCCATGTCGCCACGCGACCGCAACACAACCGCAACGCGGTCAGGCGGGCCGTTCGTCGGGTGCGGGGTGGAGGCGGGGGACGTCGCTCAGCAGCCGCCGGGTGTACTCGTGCCACGGCGCGAAGATGACGTCCTCCGCGGGCCCCTGCTCGACCATGACCCCGTGCTCCATGACCAGCACCCGGTCGGCGACGTAGCAGGCCTGGCCGATGTCGTGGGTGATGAAGAGGACGGTCATCCCGAGCTGGTCGCGCAGGTCGGTGAGCACGTTGAGCACGTTGACCCGGAGCGACGCGTCGAGCATGGAGGTGGCCTCGTCGGCGACCAGCAGCTTGGGCCGCATCATCAGGGCCCGCGCGATCATCACGCGCTGCCGCTGACCGCCGGACAGCTCGTGCGGGAAGCGGTCGAGCACGTCGGCGGGGTCGAGCCCGACGTGGCCGAGCGACTCCTCCAGCCGCTCCTGGCCGACCGCCCGGTCGAGCAGCCGGCTCGAACGGGCCAGCAGCCGACGCACGGTGAAGAACTGGTTGAAGGCCGAGAACGGGTCCTGGAAGACCGCCTGCACGTCCTTCCAGTACGCGGTCCGGGCGCGGCCGCGCATCCGCGTCACGTCGGCGCCGCGGAAGGTCATGGACCCCGACGTCACCGGCGTCAGCCCCAGGACCATCCGGGCCAGCGTCGACTTGCCCGAGCCGCTCTCCCCCACGACCGTGACGACCTCGTTCTCGGCCAGGGAGAAGGAGACGTCCTTGACCGCCTCGACCGCGTCCCGGCCGTGGCCGAACGTCTTCGACACGCCCTGCGCGACGAAGACGTCGTCCCCGCTCACGCAGTCACCGCCGCGAGGGGCACGGGCTCCCCGGGGTGCTTGGCCGCCCAGAAGCACGCGGAGTAGCGCAGGTCGCCCCCGACGTGCGGCGGCTCGGTCGTCGCGCACTCGTCGTACGCGACCCCGCAGCGCGGGTGGAACCGGCAGCCCGACGGGGGGTTCGCCAGGCTGGGCGGCGAGCCGGGGATGCCGTTCACGCGCATCGAGCGGAAGCGCGGCTCGGGCACCAGCACGGCGCCGAGCAGGGCCGCGGAGTAGGGGTGGCGGGGTGCGTCGGTGATCGAGGCCGCGTCGCCCACCTCGACGATCTTGCCCGCGTACATGATCGCGATCCGGTCGCTCACCGTGCGCAGCACCGGGAGGTCGTGGGTGACGAAGACGACGCCGCCCATGATCTTCTGCTCCAGCATGTGCAGCAGCATCTCGATCAGGGCCTTCTGCGACGACACGTCGAGGGCGGAGGTCGGTTCGTCGGCGATCAGCAGCCGCGGGTTCAGCAGGGTCGAGATGACCGTGACCGTGCGCTGCTTCATGCCGCCCGAGAGCTGGTGGGGGTAGGAGTCGAGGACCCGGACGGGCAGGTCCAGCGACCGCAGCCGGTCCCGGGCCCGGTCCAGCGCCTCGTCGGGCTTGACGCTGCGGTCGTGCGCGCGGACGACGTCGACGACGAGGTCGCGCACCCGCATGGTCGGGCTGATCGAGCTCATCGCGCCCTGCGGCAGCAGGGAGACGACCGAGCCCCGCCAGGTGCGCGGGATCTTGCTGCGGGCGCCCAGCTCCTGGCGCTGCCCGTCGATCTCGAGGGTGCCGCTCTCGACGTGCAGCGGGGGGCGGGTGGTGAGCGACAGGATCGCGCCGAGGGTCGACTTGCCGCAGCCGGACTCCCCCGCGACACCGAGCACCTCGCCCTCGTCGAGGTGGACGCTGACGCCGTCGACGGCGAAGACCTGACGGCCGTCGGGCGTGCGGTACGCCGCGCGCAGGTTCTCGGCGTCGAGCAGCCTGGTCAACGGCCACCTCCGGTGACCGCGTGGACGGGCGTCTCGACCATCGCCGTCGCCCCGACCGGCACGGGTGCCTCGGTCGGCGCGACCGCCAGGCCGCCCTTGCGGCGGGCCAGGCGACCCCGCCGCAGCCGGGGGTTGAAGACCTCGTCGAGGCTCGACTGCAGCAGCAGCAGCGAGAAGGCGATCAGCGTGAGCATCGCCGTCGGCGGCAGGAACGCCCACCAGGCGCCGGTCCGCACCGAGCCCCACTGCAGCGCCCAGTAGAGCATCATGCCCAGGCTCGTCGTGCCGGACGGACCGAGCCCGAGCAGGCTCAGCGCCGCCTCGGCCAGGATCGCGCCGGACACCTGCAGGACGAAGGCCATGACGACGTAGCTGAGGAGGTAGGGCAGCACGTCGCGGGCGAGGATCGAGACCCACGACGCCCCCGACAGCCGGGCCACGTCGATGTGCTCGCGCGCGCGGATGCTGCTCGACTGCGCCCGGATCGAGCGCGCCATCCAGGGCCACGAGGTGATCCCGATGATCAGCGCCAGGGCCAGCGAGCTGCGGTTGTTGAGCGCGATGCCGAGCAGGATGATCAGCACGATGGAGGGGATGGCGAGGGCGACGTTCGTGACACCGGCGATGACGTCGTCGACCACGCCGCCCTGGTAGCCCGCGACGAGGCCGAGGACGAGGCCGATGGCGCTGGCGATGAGCCCGGCGACGAGGCCCACGACCAGCGACGTCCGGGTGCCGTAGACCAGGTTGGCCAGCACGCTCTGGCCTTCGTTGTCGGTGCCGAGGAGCGTCGCCAGCCCACCGCCCGGCGGGTCGTACAGGCCCCCGATCACGGCGTCGGGGTCGGTCGAGACGAGGAGCGGGCCGATCAGCCCGACCACGAGCGTGAAGGCCACGAGCCCGGCGGCGACCCAGAAGCGGGGGGTCAGGTTGACCGTCTTCATCGTTCTCCAGCCTGTGCGGCGCGGATCCGGGGGTCGATCAGGCCGTTGACGATGTCGACGGCGAAGTTCGCCAGGAGCACGGCGATCGTGATGATCAGCGTCACGGCGGAGATCACGGGGTAGTCGACCTGGCCGATCGCGTTGAACAGCAGCGTCCCGACACCCGGGTAGGAGAACACGAGCTCCGTGACGAGGGCACCGCCGACCAGGCCGCTGATCGACAGCGCCAGGCCGGTGACCTGGGGCAGCATCGCGTTGCGGAAGACGTACCGGGTGATCCGGTTGTCGCTCAGCCCGAGGCCCCGGCCGTAGTTGACGTAGTCGGCGCCGAGCTCGTAGATGGCCATCGAGCGCATGCCGACCGCCTGGCCGCCGATGAACACGACGACCAGGGACCAGAACGGCAGCCAGAAGTAGGTGATGGCGTCGCCGAAGAACGTGAGGGTGAGCTCGGGGCTGAGCCCGAACGAGTACGCCCCGCCGATCGGCAGGATGCCCATCTGCACGCCCACGATGAAGAGCAGCAGGATGGCCAGGCAGTAGTACGGGATCGAGGTCGCGAACAGCGAGGTGACGAACGCCCCGCGGTCGAACCAGCCGCCGCGGAACGCGGCGACCGCACCGAGAACGTTCCCCACGACCCAGCCGATGAGGATCGCGGGCACCTGGAGGACGACGCTCCACGGCAGCGCCTGGCCGACGAGGGTGTTGACCGAGGCCGGGTACTGGGCGAAGGACGTGCCGAGGTCCCCGTGCACGAGGTGGCTCAGGTAGATGAAGAACTGCTCCCACACCGGCTTGTCGAGGCCGAACTCGCGGTTGTAGTTCTCGTAGATCATCCGGAGCTGGTCGCCGCCGACCCCGCCGCCGCGGGACAGGTTGCTGACGATCGAGTCGACCGGGTTGCCGGGGATCAGCCGCGGCAGGAAGAAGTTGAGCAGCAGGGCCACGACGAGCGTGCCGAGGAACCAGAGCACCCGTCGGCCGAGGTAGCGCGTGAGGCCCATGTCAGCTGCTCGCGACCTCGACCGCGGCGGGACGGTCCCGCCCCACGCGCGTGTCCTCCTCGTGCCAGACCGTGCGGTGCTCGGCCCAGGTGCGCCAGTGCGCGGCCAGCTCGGGGGTCTCGAAGATGGCCGTCAGCTCCTTCACCTCGCGGTAGTAGATCCGGTTGATGTCGGCGGCGGTCACGCCGTGCGCCGGCGGCGCGCCGAGCGTGATCGTGTCACCCGCCTGCAGCACGCCCTCCTCGAGGATCCGCAGCAGCACCCCCGGACGGCGCGACGCCGCCGCGCGACGCGGGAAGCCGGGGTCGCCCATCTTCAGCCCGAGCTTCCAGCACGGCGTGCGCGGCTCGGTCACCTGCAGGAGGGCCGTCCCGACCCGCCAGGTCTGGCCGATGACGGCGTTGGTGAGGTCGAGGCCGGCGGTGGTGAGGTTCTCCCCGAACAGGCCGTTCGGCAGCGCGTGGCCGAGCTCGGCCTCCCACCAGTCCAGGTCCTCCCGGGCGTACGCGTAGACGGCCTTGTCGGCGCCGCCGTGGCTCTTGCGGTCGGACTGGTCGTCGCCCGCGAGGTTGTGCCCGCGCACCGGCACCGGTCCGGCGACGGGGTCCTTGAAGATGCTCGTCACGACCTCGCGGCCGAGCCAGGTGTACGGCTTCGGCCCGCCCACCTGCACGGTGAGGACCGCACCCGGGGCGGGCCGGGCCGGCTCTGCGGTCGGGTCGAGGGACATCTCCGGGGACATGCAGCCACCTTCGTGGGCCTTCGCGGGGCGCCCCCGGCGATCACGTCCTGCTGGCGGGTGCGTCCCCCGCCGCTGCTGTGACGGACACCGTGGCACAGCCGACCGCGTGGACGCCAGACCCGATGTGACCAATCTGCTAACGATTAGACCAATCTCTTGTGACGTGTGTCACGGGTCACCATCCTGGTTCTGGGGCATATGGTCTCCGACTAACGACGTGGGCTCGCCAGGAGCCATCTCGGGAGGGACTTCCCATGAGCCGTGGACAAACCGACTCCGACCGCGACCCCGTCGAGGCCTTCCGGCCGACACGCCGCCGCTTCCTTGGTACGACTGGTCTGGCCCTGGGGGCTGCCGCCCTCGGCCTGGGCGCCACCGGGTGCGGGACGGCGCAGACCCCGAGCAGCAGCAACAACGGGGCCGCCACGGGCCGGGCCGGCGCGGCGGGCGAGACCCTCTTCGTCTTCGTCCAGTCGGGGGTCCCGACCAGCTTCAACCCGCTCGGCGCGACCCCGGCCTTCCCGACCAACGTCGGGCACATGCAGCTGCTCTACGAGTCGCTGCTGCGCTTCGACCTGCTCGACGGCTCCCTGAAGCCGGGTCTGGCCAAGGAGCTGCAGACGCCCGACCCCTCGACCTTGGTGCTGCCGCTGCAGGACGGCACGAGGTGGAGCGACGGCACCGAGCTGACCGCCGCGGACGTCGTCTTCACCTTCGAGCTGGCCAAGAAGATGACGGTCCACTACTCGAGCGTGTGGACCTACCTCGAGTCGGTCGAGGCCACGGACGCGCGGACGGTGCGCTTCACCCTGAAGCAGAAGCCCTTCAACCCGGGCTCGGTCAAGGACGCCATCGCCAACGCCTTCATCGTCCCGCAGCACGTCTTCGCCCCGCTGGGCGACAAGGCGGCGAGCGACGCCAACCTGAAGCCGGTGGGCAGCGGCCCCTTCACCCTGGACAAGTACGACCAGACCCAGATCAACCTCAAGCGGTTCGACGGCTACTGGGGCAAGGCCGTCTTCGGCACGCCGGCCATGACGACGATCAACCACCCGATCTTCAAGAGCAACAACGACTCCGACCTCAAGCTCGAGGCCGGCGAGCTCGACGCCGCGCAGACCTTCACCGCGCAGATCTGGACCATGTGGGAGAAGGGCAAGCCGGTCGGCACCTGGCTCAAGGACAAGCCGTACTACCTGGCGGGCAACCTGCCGCTGCTCGAGGTCAACAGCTCGGTGAAGGGCCTCGACAACCCGAAGGTGCGGCTGGCGATCGCCCACGCGATCGACTACCCCACCATCGCCAGCACCGCGATGTCGGACTACTCCGACCCCGCGAAGGCGAGCCTCATGCTGCCGAGCGGCGCGGAGGGCAAGTTCTTCGACCAGGCCGGCGTCGACGCGGCGGGCTGGTCGTACGACCCGGCCAAGGCCGTCGCCATCCTCGAGGGCGAGCTCGGCTGCACGAAGGGCGACGACGGGATCTACTCGCTGCCGGACGGGACCCGGCTCGGTCCCTGGGAGGCCATCACGCCGACCGGCTGGAGCGACTGGAACACCGCGCTCGAGATCGTCGCCAAGTCGTGCAAGGCGGTCGGGATCGACGTCAAGACGAAGTTCCCGCAGGCACCGCAGGTCACGACGATGATCCAGAACGGCAACTTCGAGCTCGCCTGCTGGAACGCCTCGGGCGTCAGCGTGGCCAGCCCGTGGACGCGGTTCCGCGACGTCCTGGACGACCGGGGCATCGCGCCGATCGGCAAGACGGCGTTCTCGAACTTCACCCGCTTCTCGCACCCGGACGTGGCGGGCCTGCTCGACAGCGTGGGCTCGGCACCGGACGACGCCGCGCTCAAGGAGATCTACGGCAAGCTCGACGCGATCTACCGCGAGGGCATCCCCGTCATCCCGCTGATGTACCGGCCGAACGAGTTCTACGAGTACAACTCGTCGAACTGGTCGAACTTCCCCGACGAGAAGAACCCGTACGCCCCGCCCGGGTGGACCGGCGCCTCCATCGGCTGGATCTTCAACCTGAAGAAGGTCGGCACCTAGGCCTCGACGCGAACGCGCCGCCCCTCCTGCGGGAGGGGCGGAGCTTTCGTTCGTCGTACGAGGACGCAGGCCGGCCACTCGTCGTACGACCTGCGTCCGCTCGCCTTGGGTGAGTCTGCGCGGGTTCGAACTCGCGCAAACTCACCAAGAGCGAGCAGACGCGGAGCGAGGGGCGGGCTACGAACCTCGCCCCCACCATCTCCTCGTCGCTGCGTCCTTCCTTTGCGGTCGGCACCGGACGAACGCTCCCTGAGCCTGTTGAAGAGCAGAACGGGAAACGCTCCCTGAGCTTGTCGAAGGGCCTCGTAGAGGTTGGCTTCTTTCTCGTGGAGCCAACCCGTTCCGGGCCCTTCGACAAGCTCAGGGAGCGTTTCCCTGCGGCGCACCCGTACCCGTCAGTACGCCCGGCGGCGCGGCTGCTCGGGCGGGCGCCGCAGCGTGCCGGTGCCGCCCTGCTGCCACGGGTGCGGTCCGGCCTCGGGGCGGAAGTTCACGCCGAGCGCGTCGAGGCGGGCGAGGTGCCCCGCCAGCCGCGGCTGGAACTCCGCCCAGGAACGTCCCGCCGCGTCGGACCAGGCGACCTCGCTGTGCGCGCAGGCGCGGGGGAAGAGCATGTACTCGGCCCGCCGCATCGTCGGCACGTACTCGGTCCAGAGCTGGCACTGGGTCCCGAGCACGCGGGAGGTGCACTCCGGGGTCATGCCCTCGAGCGGCTCGAAGCCGTAGACCGTCTCGGTGGTGGTGAGCCCGCCGATCGCGTACTGCTCCTCGTCGCCCTCGCCGGGGTAGAAGTCGAGGTACGTGTGGCTGAAGGGCGCCATCACGACGTCGAGCCCGGCCTCGGCGGCCGCGACCCCGTGCTCGGCGCCGCGCCAGGCCATGGCGACGGCCCCCGGGAGCGGGCCCTCGTCGCAGATCTCGTCCCACCCGACCAGCTGGCGGCCGCGCTCGGCGAGGAAGTCGCGCAGTCGCTCCGTGAACCACCGCTGCAGGTGCGTCGCGTCGGCGAGGCCGCGCTCGGCGGCCAGGGCCTGCGCCGCCGGGCTGGCCAGCCACTCCGTGCGCGGGGCCTCGTCGCCGCCGACGTGCACGTAGCGGCTGGGGAACACCTCGAGCAGCTCGCCGAACAGGCCGAGGACGACGTCCACCGTCTCGTCGGTCAGGTTCAGCGTCTCGTCGAAGACGCCGAAGCCGGTGGCCGGTGCGTAGCCGGTCTCCGGGTGGTTGCCGAGCTCGGGGTAGGCCGCCAGCAGCGCCAGCGCGTGCCCGGGCAGGTCGATCTCGGGGACGACGGTGAGGCCGCGCTGCCCGGCGTACGCGACGACCGCGCGCAGCTGGTCGAGGGTGTAGAAGCCGCCGTGCGGGGTGCCGTCGCCCTGGGCGTCCCACTGCTTGCGGGTCTCGGTGCGCCAGCTCGCGACCGTCTGCAGCCGGGGGTGCGCGGCGCTCGGGAAGCGCCAACCCTGGTCCTCGGTCAGGTGCAGGTGGAGCACGTTGTACTTGTGCAGCGCCAGCAGGTCGACGACGCGGAAGAGGTCGGACAGCGGCAGGAAGTGGCGCCCGACGTCGACCATCACCCCGCGCCAGCCGAAGCGCGGCTCGTCGGCGACCGACACCAGCGGGACGGTCAGCGCGACCCCGCTCGGCGCCGCGCGCAGCACGTCGGGCGGGAGCAGCTGGCGCAGCGTCTGGACCGCCCAGTTCACGCCCTGCTCCGTGGCGGCGGTGATCGTGATCCCGGTCGCCGTCACGTCGAGCCGGTAGGCCTCCTCCGTCAGCGCGGGGTCCTCGACGAGGCGCAGCGCCCCGTCCGCGGCGAGCGGCAGGTCCAGCCCGGTGCCGGGTCCCAGCAGCCGCCGGGCGACGGCCGCCCAGGCGGGCGAGGCGTCGACGGCCAGATCGGTCGGCAGCACGTAGGTGCCGTCCTGCTGGTGCACCGAGGTGGGGCGGGGGACCAGGGCCAGAGCGTCGGAGGACATGCAGCGACCGTAGTGCTGGGTCGACCGGCGAGAATCGCGGGATGAGCTCCGCGGTGGTCGCCCGATGACGCTGCTCGCCCTCGACGCGGGCGGCACCAGCACCCGGGCGGTCGCCCTGACCCCGGCCGGGGACGTCCTCGGCTACGGACGAGGACCGGCCGGCAACCCGACCGCGGCCGGCATCGGCCCGGCCGCCGAGTCGATCGGCGCGGCCGCAGGCGTGGCCCTGCGGACGGCCGGGTCGGCCGAGGTGGCCGTCGTCGCGATGGCCGGGGAGCAGACCGACGCCTTCCGCACCGAGGTCACCGAGCGGCTCGCCGCGTACGGGGTGACGCGCGTGGTGCTCGAGCACGACCTGCTCGCGCTGTACTGCTCGGGCACGCCGGCGCCCGACGGCTACGCGCTGATCGCGGGCACCGGCACCGTGGCCGCCCGGGTCGTCGGGGGCGGCCTCGCGGCGGTCGTCGGCGGGCGCGGCTGGCTGCTGGGCGACGCGGGTGGCGGCTTCTGGATCGGGCGGCGGGTGGCGCGCGCGGTGGTCGCCGCGCTCGACGGGCAGGCCCCGCCCACCGCGCTCACGCCGCTCGTGCTGGCGGCGCTGGGCATCGACATGCGGACGGCCGACCCCGAGGACCCCGTCGCCCGGGCGGCGCTCGTCCGCCAGCTCGTGTCCTCGGTGTACGCCCGCCGCCCGGTCGCGCTGGCCGAGCTCGCCCCGCTCGCGTTCGCGGTGCCGAACGACCCGGCGGCCCGGTCGATCGTGGTCGCCGCGTCGCGGGCGCTGGCCGACCTGGTCGACGCCGTCCGGGTGCCCGAGCTGGCCGGGCCGGTGGTCGTGGGCGGCAGCGTCGTCGTCCGCGGCATCCTCGGCGCACCGGAGTCTCTGGCCGCCGACCTCGTGCCCCCGGCCGGGGAGACCCCGGTCGTTCCGGTGCCCGACGGCCTGGTCGGCGCCGCCGTCCTGGCCCTGCGGCACACCGGGCACGCGGTCGACGAGGCGACGTTCCTCCGGCTGCAGGAACGGGTCCTGGCGTACGCGCTCAGGGCGTCGGCATAGACCCGACCATCAGCGGCGAGCCCGTGAGGGGGACGCAGCCGCAGGTGGTGCCGTACTCGACGTCGAGGTCGACGCTGACCCGCCGGGGCGGCAGCGTCGGGTCCAGCGTCCGCTCGGCGAGGAGCTGCATCGTGCGGCTGGCGACCGTCGCCACCGGGACCACCGCTTGCGTGGGGCGCAGCCCGGTGACGGTGGCCTCCCCGATCGAGTCGATCGTGGTGACCACGACGTCGCGAGGAACGGTCAGGCCGAGCGACTCGATGGCCGCGAGGGCCCCCCAGAACATGCGGTTGTTGGTCGTGAACACCCCGAACGGGGGTTCGAGCGTCCGGAACAGCGCGTACGCCCCGGCCGCCGCCTCGTCCGGGGTGGTGTGGCCGTCGGTGACGTGAGGTCGCAGCCCGGCCGCCCGCACCACGCGGCGGTAGCCGTTCTGCCGGTCCCCGATGTTGGAGATCGACCGGTCCCCGGCGACGAGGGCGACCCGTTCCAGCCGGTGGTGGCCCACCATGTGCCCGACGAGGACCTCGGCCGCCCGGCGGTTGGCGGGCAGCACGTGGTCGGCGATGCCCCGGACGGAGGGGACGGTCCGGTCGAGGACGACCGTGGGGATCTCGGACACCGCGTCGGGCAGGCTCGGCGCCCCGCAGGGCAGGACGATCAGCCCGTCGACGCGCTGCTGGCGGAACAGCCGCAGGTAGCGCTCCTCCTGGTCCACGTCCTCGTCCGAGTCGCCGAGCAGCAGGGCCGGGCTGGCCGGGGTGAGCCGCTCCTCGATCGCGCGCGTCAGCAGCCCGAAGAACCCGTTGCGGACGTCGGGGATGATCAGCCCGACGAAGCCCGAGCGTCGGGTCCGCAGCCCGATCGCCGCGGCGTCGCCGACGTAGCCGAGCTCCCGCACCGACGCCAGCACGCGCTCGCGCGTCTCGGCGCTGACGTAGACCTCGTCGTTCAGCACCCGGGAGACCGTCTTCGCCGAGACGCCGGCGTGCTCCGCCACGTCCAGGAGGCGGGTCGGCCGGCGCCGCCCGCTCACGGACTGCCCGGCAGGGTCGAGGGAAGCCGGTCGGCGGGCCAGGTCCCCGCGGCCACCCCGGCCAGCAGCGCCGCGCCGCGCGCCACGGACTCGGGGTCGTCCACCACCAGCAGGCCGTGGGTCGCCCGGTCCCGCTTCGCCCGCACCCAGCGGGGCGAGCGGGTTCCACCGCCGGTCAGCAGGGTGGGCTGGTCGGCGCCGCTCAGCCACCGGAGCCTCGCCTCGCCGGCGGCCGCCTGCTCGGCGTAGCCGTCGAGGGCGTCGGCCCAGGCCTGGCCGGGGTCGTGCCACAGGTCCGGACGCAGGTCGTCCGGGCCGACCAGGCCGTCCTCGAGCCCGAGGAGGGCGGCCGCATCGAGCGGACGGTGCTGCGGCCGGTCCTGCGCCAGCCGCTCCAGCTCCTCGCGCGGGACCTGCAGCAGCCCGGCGAGGTTCTCCAGCCCCCGCCCCGGACGCAGGTGCTCCCACAGCAGCATCAGCGTGGGCCGTCCCGGCCAGCCGGTCACCGTGAGGTGCCCCGGCATCTCGTCGAGCGGCGGAGCCGGCCGGGCGGCGTCCCACCCGACGAGGAGCGGCTCGCCCGTACCCATGGAGTCGGTCACCATCTCCGGCCGCGCGCCCGAGCCGACCACGCTCACCGGGTGGTCGTGCCCGGCGATCGTCACGGGCACGCCGCCCGGCAGCCCCGTGCTCGCGGCGGCCGCCCGGGTCACGGTGCCCACCGGGATCCCGGCCGGGACGACCGGCGCCCACTCGACGTCGACCCCGACGAGGGCGAGCAGGTCGTCGTCGTAACGGCCGGTGGTCGGGTCGAAGGCGCCGCTGGTGGCGGCGAGCGACGGCTCCTGCGCGACCGACCCGGTCAGCATCCAGACGACCAGGCCCGCCGCCCCGGTCCAGCGCCCCGTCGGGCGGACCCCCCGCCCGGCCAACCAGCCGATCTTGCTCAGGGTCGTCCAGGAACGGGCGCGCCGCCCGGTGCGCCGCACCAGCTCGGCCTGGCCCAGCGCGGCGACCAGCCGGTCGGCGGTGGCCTGTCCGTACGGGTCGTGCCAGGCCAGCATCGGCACGTCGGCGACGCCGTCGACGCCGTCGACGCCGACCCAGCCCCCCGACTCGCCGAGACCCGCCACCCCGACCCCGACGACCCCGGGCAGCCACGGCGCCAGGTCGGCCAGCAGCGTACGGACGGACCCGAGGAGGGCGTCGACGCTCGTCCCGGTCGTGGCTCCCGGGGTCGGCGCGAAGGGTGACCGCACCGAGCGCCCGGCCACGCGGGAGCCGTCCAGCCCGACCAGCGTGGCCTTGACCGCCGAGGTGCCGAGGTCGAGACCCAGCAGGGTCGGCGGAACCAGGGCCATCCGCGGACCCTAGCAGCGCCGTCCTCTAGTCTGTCCACCGTTGTCAGACAACGGACGCCAGAGCACTGGCTCCCGGCCCGCCGACGACGTCAGGACGGACGGACGAGGAACCATGGCACTGATCACCCTGCGGGCAGCGCTCGACGCGGCGAAGGACGGCGGCTACGGGGTGGGGGCCTTCAACGTCACCGACCTGGTGCAGGTCGAGGCGGTGCTGGAAGCGGCGCGGGAGACCGACTCGCCGGTCATCGTGCAGACCATCGTCGGCGCGTCGGCCCACGGCTCCGACGAGCTCTTCTGGGACGCGATGCGGACGACGATCGCGCGCTACCCCGACGTCCCGGTCGTGCTCCACCTCGACCACGGCCCGAGCTACGACGACTGCGTCCGAGCGATCGACGCCGGCTTCACCAGCGTCATGATCGACGGCAGCCTCGCCGAGGACCGCGTCACCCACGCGACCTTCGCGGAGAACGTCGCCGTCACGGCACGGGTGACCGCGTACGCGGCCGCGCACGGGGTGTCCGTCGAGGGCGAGCTGGGCACGATCGGCGGCTCCGAGGACGGCGGGGTGCACAAGGAGATCGTGCTGGCCGACCCCGACGAGGCGGCGCAGTTCGTCGAGAGCACCGGTGTCGACGCGCTCGCCGTGGCGATCGGCACGTCGCACGGGGCGTACAAGTTCTCCAGCCCGCCGGACGGCACGGTGCTGCACATGGACCTGATCTCGGCGATCGCCGCCCGGGTGCCCGACACGCACCTGGTGATGCACGGGTCGTCGTCGCTGCCCGCCGACCTCCGCGAGGTGATCAACGCGCACGGCGGGACGCTCCCGGAGTCGTGGGGGGTGCCCGAGTCGGAGAAGGCCCGCTCGACCAAGCTCGGCGTGCGCAAGATCAACCAGGGGATGGACTCGCACATGGCCTTCGCCGCCGCGGTCCGCAGCTATCTCGACGAGGACGGCATCAACGTCGACCCGGCGCTCTACGAGCGTCGCGGCCGGGTGGCGATGCAGCAGCTGGTGGCCGAGCGGATGCGCGTGTTCGGTCAGGCCGGCCAGGCCAGCCGGCACCGCTGAGGGCGTGCCGCCCGGCTGAGCCGCATCCCGCTCGAGGCATCGCGCCCTGACCCGTCTTCAGACCGGTGCGGGGACACGATGACCGATCGTGCGTGTTCAGCCACGTCTTCAGACCGGTACGGGGTTGCGGTGGCTGGTCGGGGCGCGATGCGTACGCCTCCCGCACCGGTCTGAAGACGCGGACCCACGCACACCCGGGACGCGCAAACAGCCCGCACCGGTCTGAAGACGCAACCTGGGTCGGGCGGGTGGTTCCTGCCCCGGACAAGCCGAAGGGCCGAGGACGGGCTCGCGCCCGTCCCCGGCCCTCGGGGTCGGTCCTACTTCTCGCCCCAGCAGAGCTTGAGGCCCTCGGTGGTGTCGATGCTGTCGAGCCCGTCGACCTTCTTGTCGGTCACCAGCTGGACCCCGGTGTCGTAGAAGTCGAGCCCCGGCGTCACGGCCGGCTTCTCGCCGCCCCGGGCGATCTTGGCGATCGCCTCGACGCCGAGCTGGGCCATCTTCAGCGGGTACTGCTGCGAGGTCGCGCCGATGGTGCCGTTCTGCACGTTCTCGACCCCCTGGCAGCCGCCGTCGACGGAGACGATGAGCGCGCTCTTGCCGGCCGCCTTGAGGGCGTCCGCCGCACCGGCCGCACCGGGCTCGTTCAGCGTGTAGACGGTGTCGATGTCGCCGCTCTTGGACAGGCAGGCCTCCATCGCCGACTTGCCGCCGTCCTGGGCGCCCTTGGTGGGCTCGTTGCAGACGATCTCGTAGTCGCCGCCCTTGCCGCCGGTGTACTTGCCGGTCTTGTCCTCGTCGCCGTTCTTGGTCTTGTCCTTGGTGTCGATGCCCATCCCGGTCAGGAAGCCCTGGTCGCGGTTGTAGTCGACGGAGATGACCTTGTCGTTGAAGGCGTCGAGCAGCGCGATCGTGGCCTTCTTGCCGTCGAGCTGTGCGGCGGTCCACTTGCCGATGGCCTCGCCCGCCGCGAAGTTGTCCGTCGCGAAGGTGATGTCGACCGTGTTCGCCGGCTCCGGCGGGGTGTCGAGGGCGATGACGAACAGGCCCGCCTGACGCGCGTTGGTGATCGCGGTGTTGATGCCCGGGCCGTTCGGGGTGATCAGGATGCCCTGGTCCCCGCGAACCACGGCGGCCTCGATGGCCTCGACCTGGCCGGCCTCGTCGCCGTCCTCCTTGCCCGCCGCGATCGTCAGCTTGACGTTGTTGGCCTCGGACGCCTGCTTGGCGCCGTTCTGCATGGCGATCCAGAAGGGGTTGATCGAGTCCTTGGTGATGAGCGTGACCGCGACCTCCTTGTCGCCGCCGGCGGCGGACGAGCCGGAGCCGGTCGCGCCGGGGGTGGCGGAGCCGCTGCACCCGGCCAGGACGAGGGTGGTGGCGGCGATCAGGGTCGCCGGGACCAGACCGAGCCGACGGGGGAACGAGCGTCGTTGCATGTGTACCTCCACGTGGTGTTTAGTCGGCATTCATACAGGGGTGTAGGACTTATGTCTAGTAGTTGGCCTAAGTGGGCCGAGGGCTGACCGTCCTCGAGCGGGGTAAACGGTCGGTCGTGGAGGAGGCAGCATGGCGCGACTGACGGTCGGCACCAGCGCCGGCGAGGTGCTCGGACTCATCGCCTCGGGCGAGGCGCGGACCCGCGGCGCCCTGGCCCGGCACACCGGGTTGTCGCGGGCCACCATGGGCGAACGCCTCGAGACGCTCTTCCGCGCCGGGCTGATCGACGAGGGCGAGCTGGCCAAGCCGTCGGGCGGTCGGCCGTCGCGGGTGCTCGCCCTCGACACACGGCGCTACGTCGTCCTGGCCGCGGACGTGGGCGAGGACCACGTCCGGCTGCTGCTCACCGACCTGACCGGCCGGGTCGTCGCCGAGCGGCTGGGCTCGATGCCGGTCAGCGCCGGGGCCGTCGCCGTCCTCGGCTGGGTCACGACCACCGGCCGGCGGCTGCTCGACGAGGCCGACCGCTCGCCGCACCACCTGCTCGGCGTCGGGCTGTCGCTCCCGGCCCTCGTCGACCACGCGCGGGGCCGGGTCGCCTCCCCCTCGGTGATGACGGGGTGGGAGGGCTACGACATCGAGGAGCTGGTCCGCCAGACGTTCGACGTGCCCACCGTGGTGGAGAACGACGTCAACGCCCGCGGGTACGCCGAGCACCGGCAGGACTGGCGCTCCTTCGACGACCTGCTCTACGTCAAGGCCGGCACCGGGATCGGGAGCGCGATCATCAGCGCGGGCGGGCTGTTCCGCGGTGCCCGGGGCGCGGCCGGGGACATCGGGCACCTCCGGCTCAGCCCCGACGACGGTCCGCTGTGCCGTTGCGGGGCCACCGGGTGCGTCGAGTCGCTCGCCGCCGGCTGGAGCATCGTGCGGGACCTGCGGGCCGCGGGCTTCGACGTGAGCAGCACGCGCGAGGCCATGGACCTCGTGCGGGGCGGCACCCCCGAGGCCGTGAACCTGCTGCGCGCCGCCGGCCGCACGCTCGGGCGGGCGATCGCGTACGCCGTGAGCCTGCTCAACCCGAGCATCGTCGTCGTCGGCGGGAGCCTGAGCAGCCACCACCTCCTGACCGGCGTCCGCGAGTCCGTCTACTCCTGCTCACCGCCGCTCGCGACGAACGACCTGCGCGTGGTCGAGGGGCGCGGCGGAGAACGCAGCGGGGCCACCGGTGCGGCGCTGCTGGCCGTCGCCCGTTCCCTGGAGCCGGATGCGGTCAACGGGCGGCTGCGCGACGCCGAGCCCGTCCGGGTCGCCGTCGGGGGGCCCAGGGCCTGACCGTCGGCCCCCCGGAGGCCTCGCGACATGGGAACGCTCCCGGCTGCTGCGAAACCTTTCGACAAAGTTATCAAGACGTGACGCCCGGAGGCGGACCGCGGGCCCATAGGGCTGTTAAGTTCTCGCTCACTACATAAACCCGTCAACGTCGATGCGGTCCGTGCCCCCGCCCACCGAGGAGCTGTTCCTCGAGGCGTACGAGGGCACGCGCGAGGGCACGACGGGCACGTCCAGCGCACCCGGTGGGGGCGCGCCCTCTGGGCCGGCACGATGACCGGCCCGCGAAAGGTCCTACCCATGAAGAAGCACCTCCTCGGCCTCGGCACGCTCGCCGCCGCCGCGGCCCTCACGCTCGCCGGCTGCGGCGGGGGCGGCTCGAGCGCCCAGCCCGCGGCGTCGGGCTCCGCCGCGGCCGTGACCGGCAAGATCGGCGTGATCCTGCCCGACACGCAGTCGTCGGCCCGCTGGGAGAACGCCGACCGGCCGTTCTTCACCAAGGCCTTCGCCGACGCCGGCGTCCAGGCCGACATCCAGAACGCCCAGGGCGACGCCACCCAGTTCCAGACCATCGCCGACGGCATGATCAGCGCCGGCGACAAGGCCATCATCATGACCAGCATCGACCCCGACTCGGGCAACGCGGTGATCAAGAAGGCGACCGACGCGGGCATCCCCGTCATCGACTACGACCGCGCCAACCTCGGCGGCGGCGCGAAGTACTACGTGTCCTTCGACAACGTCAAGGTCGGCACGGCCATCGGCGACGGCCTCGTCAGCTGCATCAAGGCCGACGGCAAGACCACGGCCAACGTCGTCGAGCTGAACGGCTCCCCGACCGACAACAACGCCACGCTGTTCAAGCAGGGCTACGACAAGGTCATCCGCGACGCGGGCTTCAACGTCGTCGCCGACCAGGCCGTCCCGGACTGGAACAACGACACGGGCGGCCAGCTCTTCGAGCAGATCTACACCAAGCAGAACGGCAAGATCGACGCCGTGGCCGCGGCCAACGACGGCCTCGGCGGCGCCGTGGTCTCGGTGCTCACGCGCAACGGCCTCCAGGGCAAGGTCCCGGTGAGCGGCCAGGACGCCACCGACGAGGGCCTGCAGCGCATCCTGCTCGGCACCCAGTGCAACACCGTCTACAAGGCGGTCGCCAAGGAGGCGGACGCCGCGGCGAAGCTCGGCATCGCGCTCGCCAAGGGCGACGTGGCCGGCGCCGACGCGCTCGCCACGCAGACCTTCGACGACCCCAAGGCGGGTACGAGCAAGAAGGCGATCCTGCTCGACCCGCTGGCCATCACCAAGGACAACGTCAAGGCCGTGATCGACGACGGCTACACCACGTCCGCCAAGGTCTGCACGACCGCTGCGCTGAAGAAGGCCTGCGCCACCGCCGGCATCTCCTGACCCCTCAGCACCACCTCCTGGCCGCCTCGCCTCCTCGTGAGGCGGGGCGGCCAGGCCCGTCTCACCACCTCAGACATCCAGGAGAACCGATGACGACCGGAACGGTCAGCCCGCAGGACGGGCAGCAGGCGCTGCTCAGCCTGCGGGGCATCACGAAGAGCTTCGGGGCGGTGGACGTCCTCAAGGGCATCGACCTCGACTGCTACCTCGGCCAGGTCACCGCGCTGGTCGGCGACAACGGCGCCGGCAAGTCGACCCTGGTCAAGGGCATCGCCGGCACGTACACCTTCGACGGCGGCACGTACCTCTTCGAGGGCCGGGAGGTGAGCGTCACCTCGCCGAAGGCCGCCAGCGACCTCGGGATCGAGGTCGTCTACCAGGACCTCGCGCTGTGCGACAACCTCGACGTGGTCCACAACATGTTCCTCGGCCGCGAGGAGACGAGCGGCATCGTCATGGACGAGACCACGATGGAGCGACGGGCGCAGGAGACGCTGAAGAGCCTGTCCGTCCGGACGCTGAAGTCGGTCCGCACCTCGGTGTCCCGGCTCTCGGGCGGGCAGCGCCAGACGGTCGCGATCGCGCGGGCCGTGCTCTGGAACAGCAAGCTCGTCATCCTGGACGAGCCCACGGCGGCGCTGGGCGTCGCCCAGACCGAGCAGGTCCTCAACCTCGTACGCTGGCTGGCCGACAGCGGCCTGGCCGTCATCCTCATCTCGCACAACATGAACGACGTCAAGCAGGTCGCCGACTCCGTCGCCGCGCTCTACCTCGGGCAGCTCGTCGCCACCGTGCGCGCGAGCGACGTCACCACCGGGCAGATCGTCGAGCTGATCACGACCGGCCGCAGCGGCGAGCTCGGTCTCCCCGCCGACAGAGAGGTGCTGCGATGAGCGCCACCACCCAGCAGCCCGCCCCGTCGACGGAGGACGCTCCCGAGCGGGCGACCCTCAACAGCGCGGCCCACGAGTACCTCGTCCGCGTCCGCGGGGGCGACGTCGGCTCGCTGCCGGCCATCGCCGGGTTCATCTTCCTCGTGGTGCTGTTCACGATCCTGAAGCCCGACCAGTTCGCCACCAAGCTCAACTGGGCGAACCTGCTGAACCAGAGCGCCGCGGTCATCTTCATCGCCATGGGCCTGGTCTTCGTGCTGCTCCTCGGCGAGATCGACCTCTCGGCCGGCTACACCGCCGGCGTCAGCGGCGGGACGCTCGCCGTGCTCCTCACCCTGAAGGGCTACCCCTGGCCGGTCGCGCTGCTCGCCGCGCTCGTGGTCGGGGTGGTGATCGGGCTCCTGATCGGGCTCCTGGTGGCCAGGCTCGGGATCCCGTCGTTCGTCGTCACGCTGTCGGCCTTCCTGGCCCTGCAGGGCGTGCTGCTCACCGTGATCGGCACCGGCGGGACGGTGCCGGTGCGTGACCCGTTCGTCCTGTCGCTGATGAACAGCAACATGCCTCCCGCCCTCGGCTGGATCATGTGGCTGGTCGTGGTCCTCGGCGCCGCCGCCGTCGAGCTCCTCGGACGGCGACGCCGCACCAAGGCCGGCCTGCCGTCGCCCTCGCCGCTCATCCCCGGGCTCCGCGTCGCCGTGCTCGCCGTGCTGCTGGGGCTGCTCGTGTACTTCTTCAACCTCGAGCGCGCGGTCAACCCGGCCATCAAGTCGCTCAAGGGCGTGCCCCTGATCGTGCCGATCGCCGTCGTGTTCGTCGTCGTCCTGAGCTTCGTGCTCAAGCGGACCCGCTTCGGCCAGCACGTCTACGCCGTCGGCGGCAACGCCGAGGCGGCGCGACGGGCCGGCATCAACGTCAACCGGGTCAAGATCGCCTGCTTCATGATCAGCTCCGGGCTGGCGGCCTTCGGCGGCATCCTGCTGGTCTCGCGGGCCAACTCGGTGTCCCCCTCGACCGGTGGGGCCTCGACCCTGCTGCTCGCCGTCGGCGCGGCGGTCATCGGCGGCACGTCGCTCTTCGGCGGCAAGGGCCGGATCATCGACGCCATCATCGGCGGGCTGGTGATCGCGGTCATCCAGAACGGCCTGCCCCTGATCACCCAGCGGGCGGAGATCCAGTACATCGTGACCGGTCTGGTGCTCCTCCTGGCGGCCAGCGTGGACGCGATCTCACGACGACGAGCGGCGGCCTCGGGCCGTTAGCCTTCGGCCGGTGAGCACCCGGGAGACCCTCGCCGGATCGCCCGACGTGCGGCGGACGAACCTCGCCGTGATGCTGCGGCACCTCCACCTCGACGGACCGATGCGGCGGGCGGACCTGACCGAACGGCTCCGGCTGACGCGCAGCACGGTGGCCGGGCTGGTGGGCGAGCTCGGCCGCCTCGGCCTGGTCGAGCAGGCCGTGGCCGGGACATCCACGGTCCCGGCGGGCCGGGGGCGTCCCTCGCCGGTGGTCCGTCCGTGCCCGCTCGGGACCCAGGTGCTCGCCGCCGAGGTCCGGATCGACCAGGTCGAGGTCGCCCTCGTCGGGCTCGGCGGGACGGTGCTGCGCCGGGAGAGCCGACTCCTCACCGACCGTGACCCGCAGGCCACGGCCGACCTGCTCGCGGGCGTCGTACGGGGCCTCCTCGCCGACGCCCCAGGCCGGGTCGTGGGCCTCGGCGTCGCGGTCCCGGGGGTGGTCCGCCACGACGACGGGGACGTCCGTTTCGCCCCCAACCTGCGCTGGCGCGACGTCGGCCTGGGCGCGATGCTGGCCGAGCGCCTGCCCGGGACCGACGTCCAGGTCCTCAACGACGGCGACGCCGGCGCCCTGGCCGAGCACCTGCGTGGCGTGGCGCGTGGGTGGGGCGACGTCGTCTTCGTCGAGGGCGAGGTCGGCGTGGGCAGCGGCGTGATCATCGACGGCCGCCCCCTGGTCGGGGCCGGCGGCTACGCGGGCGAGCTGGGCCACATCGCGGTCGCGGGCCCGGCCGGGCGTCGCTGCCGCTGCGGCTCGTACGGGTGCTGGGAGACCGAGATCGGCCGGGACGCGCTGACCCGGGCGCTCGGGCTGGGCCCGGACGTCTCGCGCCGCACGCTCGTCGCCGCGCTGCACGCCCCCCGCACCGACCTGGCCGCCCGGCTGGACAAGGTCGCGTACCACCTCGGGGCCGGGCTCGCCGTCGTGGTGAACGTCTTCAACCCCCGGCTCATCGTGCTCGGCGGCCTGCTGCGCGAGGTCTACCCGCGGGTGTCGGGGGAGGTGCGGCGCGCCATGCTGGCCGGCGCCCTGACCGCGCCGGCGGAGCAGGTCAGGCTGGTGCTGCCCGAGCTCGGCGACGACGCCGTGCTCCTGGGCGCGGCCGAGACGGTCTGGCAGCGCGTGCTGCTCGACCCGGTCGGGGCCCTCGGCGGCTGACGCGGCGAGCGGGGGCCGGGCTAGAGCTGCTGCCAGGCCGGCTTGTTGGCGTACGTCCAGCGGTAGTAGTCGGCGAGCTTCAGGTCGGCCGCCGCCGCCTCGTCGACCACCAAGGTCACGCGTCGGTGGTGCTGCAGGATCGACGCCGGGCACATGCTCGTCACGGGGCCCTCGACCGCGGCCGCGACCGCCGCCGCCTTCTGCGGGCCCTGGGCCACGAGCAGCAGCTCGCGCGCCTCGGAGATCGTGCCGAGGCCCTGCGTCAGGCAGTGGGTCGGGACCTCGTCGGGGGTGTCGAAGAAGCGGGCGTTGTCGGCCCGGGTGCGCTCGGTGAGGGTCTTGATGCGGGTCCGCGAGGCGAAGGACGAGGTGGGCTCGTTGAAGCCGACGTGCCCGTTGGCCCCGATGCCGAGGATCTGCAGGTCGACCCCGCCGGCGGCGCGGATGGCCTCCTCGTAGCGCTCGCACGCCTGCTCGACGTCGGCGGCGCGGCCGTCGGGCACCTGGACCCGAGCGGGGTCGAGACGCAGCGGGACGGTGACCTCGCGGTGGATCACCGCCGCGTACGACTCCGGGTGCTCGGCCGGGATCCCCACGTACTCGTCGAGCGCGAAGCCGGAGACCCGGCTCGTGTCGAGCGACCCGTCGCGGACGTGGGCGGCGAGGGCCGCGTAGATGGCCAGCGGCGACGAGCCGGTGGCCAGGCCGAGCACGGCGTCCGGCTTGCGCGTCACCAGCTGGGAGATCTTCCGGGCGGCCAGCAGGCCGACCTCGGCCGCCGAGGGCAGGATCACGATTTCCATCGCCACGAACCCTAGCGGTCGGCCCCGCTCAGCCCGCGTCGATCCAGCTCAGGAGGGCCCGCCCGACCCGGCGGGAGGCGCCGAACGTGGCGACGTCGGCGTACGCGCGGTCGGGCGAGGGCCAGCCGAGGTCGACGACCAGCACGTCGTGGGTCGTACGGAGGCGGTCGACGGTCGCCCGGGCCTCGGGGTGACGGTGGACGTCCCGGCCCAGGACCAGGACCGGCCGCGTCCCGAGGACGTCGAGGTCGAGCGCGTCGCCGGGGTGCACGACCACCTCGCCGTGGTCGGCGAGGTCGGGACCCCACGGGACGACGCCGACGGCGATGTTCGGCCGGTCCTCGAGCCGGACGACGGTGAAGCCGTCGGTCGCCCGCCGACGCCAGTCGATCGCGCGCCGGCCGTGGTCGAAGGTGCCCGCGAGGTCGACGTCGTCGAGCGGGAGGGCGGGGACGACCTCGGGGACCGGGTGCGCCGCCCGCGACGCGGTCAGCGCGTCGGCCATGGCGTGGACCCGCCCGGCGGCCTCCGGAACGCGCCCGGCGGGCAGGGACCCGTCGGCGACCGCCGCCCGCACGGCCCGGACGATCGCCTCGACCTGCTCGTCGGTGTTGTCGTTGCCCAGGCACAGCAGGTCGCAGCCGGCGGCCAGCGCGCGGACCGCGCTCTCCGGCGTCCCGCCCGGGTGGGTGGCGCCGGCCATGTCGAGCGCGTCGGTGACGAGCACACCGGTGAAGCCGAGCTCCTCGCGCAGCAGCCCGGTGGAGATCGCCCGGCTGAACGTCGCCGCCGCGGCCGGGTCGACCTGCGGGAACAGCAGGTGCGACGTCATGACCGCGACCGTCCCGGCCTCGACCGCCGCGGTGAACGGCACCAGCTCCCGGGCCCGCAGCTCGTCGGGCGAGCGGTCGACCACCGGCAGCGCCAGGTGCGAGTCGGTCGCCGTGTCCCCGTGCCCGGGGAAGTGCTTGGCCGTCGCACCGATCCCGGTGCTCTGCACCCCGCGCGTCCACGCCGCGCCGTGGCGGGCCACGAGGTCGGCCTCCGCGCCGAAGCTGCGGACGCCGATGACCGGGTTGTCGGGGTCGTCGTTGACGTCGACGTCGGGGGCGAAGGTCAGCGTGCAGCCCGTCCTGCGCAGCGCCCAGCCGACGTCCGCGCCGACCGCCTCGGTCAGCTCGAGGTCGTCCAGCCGGCCGAGCACGGCGTTGCCGGGATAGGGCGAGCCGACGTCGGCGAAGAGCCGGGTGACGTCGCCGCCCTCCTCGTCGAGGGCGATGACCGCGCGCGGGTTGGCGTCGAGGATCTCGGCGTTCAGCGCGGCGAGCTGCGCGTGGTCGGCGATGTTCCGGGCGAAGAGGCAGACACCGCCGAGGCCGCCACGCAGCCGCCGCCGGACCCAGTCCGGGAGCGTGGTCCCGGTGAAGCCGGGCAGGAGCGTGGGCAGCACGTCCACGCCGTCGGTCATCGGACGAGCCGCCCCTCGGGCGCGTGCCAGTGCTCCCCCGCCCGCCAGACCGCCAGCACGGCCCGCTGCAGGCCGGACGTCGGCGTCAGCGTCGCGAGGTCGGTGGCGGCGAAGGTGCCGGCCCGCGCGAAGCCGAAGAACAGCGCGTCGTCGTCGCCGACCGCGGGCTCGCCGTAGATCCGCCAGCGCTGCTGGAAGGCGGCCAGGTTGGATCCGGGCAGCAGCTCCGGCAGGCGGGGGTCGAGCATCCAGCTGTGGCAGTGGACGCCCTGCACCGGGTGCTCGGGGAAGTGGGCGGCGAAGAAGGGCAGCGCCGCGGCGAACGAGGCCTCCACGTCGGCCGCCGTCAGCCCGTCACCGCGCGGGATGTGGGTCGAGAGGACCCACTCCTCCCCCGTCCCGTCGACGGTGCGCTGCCGCTCGAGGTCGAACTGCAGCCGCCCGAGGCGGTAGAGGGCGCCCGACCAGACCCAGCCGGCCTCCCACCCGTACGTCGCGAGCCCGAAGCTGCCGTGCACCAGCCGGTGCACCCGGGTCTGCTGCCCGAGGTCGGCGAGGGTGGCCGCGGAGACGTCGGCCGGGACGCCCCGCGCGGCGTGGAAGGCGGCGACCGACGGTGCGGTCACGAGCAGCGCGAGCAGCGGCAGGACCCCGTCGGCGTCGAGGTCGAGGCCCGCCCAGACCGGGCCGCTGTCGCTGGGCGGCAGCACCCCGACGCGGTCCACGAGCCGGTCGGCGGCGGTGGTGATGGTCGTCAGCTCGTCGGGGCGGTCGAGCGCGGCCGCCGCCGCGGCCCGCACCTCCGTCGCGTCGCCGGGGTCGAACCCCAGCGCGTCCAGCCGCCGGGCCAGGTCGGGAGCGGCGAGCGCGGCCCGGACGTCGGCGCGTACGGGCGTGGTCACGCGGCCTCGAGCCACCGGCCGCGGCGCATGACCCGCTGCAACGTGCCCCGGTCGTCGACCAGGCACAGGTCGGCCGGCCCGCCCGCCTCCACGGTCCCGGCGTCGAGCCCGTAGTGCCGGGCCGCGTTGGTCGAGGCGAACCGCGCGGTCGCGGCCAGGTCGCCCGTGATCGCCGCGACCAGCGCGAAGGCGCGGGCGGTCGTCAGCGTCGAGCCGGCGATCGACCCGGGCGTGCCGTCGTCGGTCAGGAGCCGGGCCTGGCCGTCGACGACGCGGACGTCGAGGGCGCCGAGGCGGTACGGGCCGTCGGGCATGCCGGCGGCCACCATCGCGTCGGTGACCAGGACGACCCCGTCCGGCCCGGCGGCGGCGAGCGCCATGCGGAGCACCTCCTCGGCGACGTGGAACCCGTCGGCGATGAGCTCCGCGGCCACCCGGGGGTCGGTCAGCAGGCGCGGCACCGGACCCGGTCGGCGGTGGTGGATCGGCGTCATGGCGTTGAAGACGTGGGTGCCGACGTCCGCACCGGCGTCGAGCGCGCGGGCGACCATGGCGTCGTCCGCCGCCGTGTGCCCGACCGCGACCCGGACGCCGGACGCCACGAAGCGGCGTACGGCGTCGAGCCCGCCGGGGAGCTCGGGGGCCAGGGTCACCAGCCGCAGGGTGCCGCGGCCCGCCTCGACGAGGCGGTCCACGGTGGCCGGGCCGGGGGCACGCAGGAGGTCCTGCTGGTGGGCGCCGGGCTGCTCGACCGAGAGGAACGGTCCCTCGAGGTGCACCCCGGCCAGGTGGCCGTCGTCGACGAGGTCGGCGAGCACGTCCAGCTGGGCGGCGAGGTCGTCCAGCGAGGCGGTGACCAGGCTGGCGAAGCTCGTGGTGGTGCCGTTCCGGGCGTGGAAGTCGAGGCCGGCGAGGATCGCGTCAGCGTCGCCGGAGGCGTAGTCGTGCCCACCGCCGCCGTGCACGTGGGTGTCGACGAAGCCGGGGACGACCCAGCCGCCGAGCCGTTCGGCGCGCTCGTCGCCGTTGTTGGGGTGCACCGCGGACACCCGGTCGCCCCGCACCTCGACCACGGCGTCGTCGACGACGCCGGCGGGCGTGACGACATGGGCAGCACGGAACCGCTGGACGTCGTCGGTCACCCGGTCAGGCTAAGGGGCCCCGCTGCCGGGTGGGGCAACCGCCCCGGTCGGTCGTGCGCGACCTATTACCGTGGATGACCTACCGACGAGAGGACCGAGATGGCAGACGAGCTGACCGGACGCACCGTGGCGTTCCTGATGGCGAACGCGGGCGTGGAGCAGGTCGAGCTGACCGGACCGCGCGACGCCCTGACGAAGGCCGGCGCGACCGTCGTCCTGATCGCGCCGGAGCGCGGGACGATCCAGGCGTTCGAGAACGACGTCGAGAAGGCGGACACCTTCGAGGCCGACCTCGCCGTGGCCGACGCGGACCCGGCCGACTACGACCTGCTGGTCCTGCCCGGCGGCACGACCAACCCGGACGCCCTCCGGCTGGACGAGGACGCGGTCGGCTTCGTCTCCGCGTTCGTCGGGGCCGGCAAGCCGGTCGGGGCGATCTGCCACGGCCCGTGGACGCTGGTCGAGGCCGACGTGCTCCGCGGCAAGACGCTGGCCAGCTGGCCGTCGCTGAAGACCGACGTCCGCAACGCCGGCGGCACCTGGCGCGACGAGCAGGTGTTCCGCTGCCCCGCGAACGGCTGGGTCCTGATCACCAGCCGCAACCCCGACGACATCCCCGCGTTCAGCGAGGCGCTGGTGGGCGAGCTGTCGGCGTAGGGCTCCCCCGCCCGAACTTCTGTGCGGTTGACGACCTCTGGTGTCGTCAACCGCCCAGAAGTTCTACGGCGACCCAGGACGGCTGGCGATCAATGGTCTGAGGTCTGACCATTGACGCGAGCGCTCGACCTCCGACAAGATCACGGGCACCATCCCGCCGCGCGGAACGAGCTGCCCATGACGAGCACACCCAGCGAGAAGCAGGTCGACCCTCCCCTCGACGCCGTCCTCGACGAGGACGCGAAGGCGCTGGCCGAGCTCGGCTACACCCAAGAGCTCCACCGCGGGATGTCGGGCTTCTCGAACTTCGCCGTCTCGTTCTCGATCATCTCGATCCTGGCCGGCTGCATCACCTCGTACGGGATCGCCCTCCGCTCGGGCGGACCGTCCACCCTCGTCCTCGGCTGGCTGATCGTCGGGGTCCTGGTCCTTGCGGTCGCCGCCGCGATGGCCGAGGTCTGCTCCCGCTACCCGACCGCCGGCGGCCTGTACTTCTGGGCCGGTCGGCTGGCGAAGCGCAACCGACGCGAGTGGGCGTGGTTCACCGGCTGGTTCAACTTCCTCGGCGAGGTGGCCGTCACCGCGGCGATCGACTTCGGGTGCGCCACGACGTGGATGGCGTTCATGAACCTGGTCTGGGGCGTCGAGGCCACCGCTCCGCTGACCTTCGGGCTTTTCGTGATCATCATCGTCGTCCACGCCCTGCTCAACGTCTTCGGCGTCAACCTCGTCAGCCTGCTGTCCAGCGTCTCCGCCTGGTGGCACGTCGGCGGCGTCCTGATCATCGTCGGCGCCCTGTGGATCCTCCCGGAGAAGCACCAGTCGGTGTCCTGGACCCTCACCGGCTTCCACAACGAGACCGGCTGGGCCTTCACGCCCTACGTCTTCCTGCTCGGCCTGCTGATGGCGCAGTACACCTACACGGGCTACGACGCCTCGGCCCACGTGGCGGAGGAGACCAAGAACGCGGCCAAGGCCGCCCCGCGGGGCATCGTCACCAGCGTGCTGGTGTCGGTCATCGGCGGCTTCATCCTGCTCTACTCGATCACCGCGGCGATCACGGACCGCAGCGAGGAGGGCCTGGCCAAGCTCTCGGAGTCGGCCACCGGGCTGCCGCCGGCGCAGATCTTCCTCGACTCCCTGAACAGCCCCGGCGTGGCCAAGTTCCTGCTCTTCATCGTCTGCGTCGCCCAGTTCTTCTGCGGCATGGCGTCGGTCACCGCCAACTCGCGGATGTCGTACGCGTTCTCCCGCGACAACGCGCTGCCGGGCTCGCGGATCTGGGCCAAGGTCAACCCGCGCACGGGCACGCCGACCAACTCGATCTGGCTCTGCGTGGTGCTGTCGATCATCCTGGCCTCGCCCGCGCTGGTCAGCTCGACGGCGTACTTCGCGGTCACCTCGATCGCCGTCATCGGGCTCTACATCGCCTACGTCATCCCCGTGCTGCTGCGCCGGCTGAACCGCGACTTCACGCCCGGCCCCTGGAACCTCGGGCGGTGGAGCGGGCTGATCGGCTGGGTCGCGGTCGTCTGGGTCGTGATCATCTGCATCCTCTTCGTCCTGCCGCCGGTTTCTCCCGTCGACGTCAGCACGTTCAACTACGCGCCGGTCGCCGTGCTCGTGGTGCTCGCGTTCGCGTTCGTCAGCTGGCACGTGAAGGGCAAGAAGAGCTTCATGAACAGCCCGCCCGTCGCCGAGGCCGAGCCGCCCGCCGCCGCGAGCAGCGGCAGCAGCGCCGGTTCGACACCGGGCACCAGGTGAGCGACCTGCTCGACCTGGGTCCCGACCTCCTCGCCCCGTCCGGGGGCACCGGCCGGCACGCCTTCGAGGGCTGCGTGGAGCGCCTGGCCACGGCGATCCGGCTCGGCGTCTACCCGTACGGGAGCACGCTGCCCCCCGAGCGCGAGCTCGCCGGCCTGCTCGGGGTGTCCCGGGCGACGGTGCGGGAGGCGATCGGGGCGCTGCGCTCGGCCGGCATGGTGCGCACCACGCGCGGGCGCGGCGGCGGGACCGTCGTCGACCGCGAGCCGGCCGTGCCCGGGAGCGAGCCGGCCGCCGCGGAGGCGCGACGACCCGAGCTGCTCGACGCGCTCGTCTTCCGCCGCGTGGTGGAGCCCGGTGCGTGCTTCGTCGCGGCCTCGACGCCGCTGACCACGGCCGACCTCGACGCGCTGCACGCCGCCCACGACGAGGTCCGTACGGCCGCGGGTCCCGCGGAGCACCGCCAGGCCGACGCCCGGCTGCACCTGGTCCTGGCCGCCCTCAGCGGTTCGGCCTCTCTGGTCGAAGCGGTGACACGGGTCCAGGCCGCGGTGCACGAGATGCTGCTCGCGATCCCGGTCCTGCCCGTGAACATCGAGCACTCCAGCGCGCAGCACGCGGCGATCGTCGCCGCGGTCGAGGCGGGTCGGCCCGAGCCGGCGCGCCAGGCGATGGAGGAGCACTGCGACGACACGGCGGCGCTGCTGCGAGGGTTGATCAGATGAGGGGATCCGCATGAGCACGTCCACCAGGCAGGCACCGAACGACCGCTACCTCACCGTCGACGCCCTGCGCGCCGAGGTGGCCAGCGGCGCCATCGACACCGTCGTGGTCGCGCTGACCGACATGCAGGGCCGGCTCCAGGGCAAGCGCATGCACGCCGCGTACTTCCTCGACCACGTCGTGGAGTCCGGCACCGAGGGCTGCAACTACCTGCTCGCCGTCGACGTCGACATGAACACGGTCTCCGGCTACGCGCTCACCTCGTGGGAGTCGGGGTACGGCGACCTCGAGTTCGCCCTCGACCTCGCGACGCTGCGCCGCCTGCCGTACGAGCCGGGCGCCGCGATGGTGCAGTGCGACCTCGTCCAGCTCGACCACTCCCCCGTGCCGCAGTCGCCGCGCACGATGCTGACGACGCAGCTCGACCGGCTGGCCGAGCGCGGCCTGGTCGCGCTGGCCGGGACGGAGCTGGAGTTCATCGCGTTCCAGACGTCGTACGAGGACGCCTGGAACGCGAACTACCGCGGGCTGGTCCCGGTCAACCAGTACAACGTCGACTACTCGATCCTCGGCGGCGCCCGGGCCGAGCCGCTGCTGCGCGAGATCCGCAACGCCATGTACGGCGCGGGCATGGACGTCGAGTCGGCCAAGGGCGAGTGCAACCTCGGCCAGCACGAGATCGGCTTCCTCTACGCCGACGCCCTCACCACCGCCGACAACCACGCCGTCTACAAGACCGCGGCCAAGCAGATCGCCGCGAACCGGGGCCAGTCGCTGACCTTCATGGCCAAGTACGACGAGCGCGAGGGCAGCTCGTGCCACATCCACCTGTCCCTGCGCGGCGCCGACGGGTCGACGACGTTCTGGGGCCCTTCGACAGGCTCCGGGAGCGAGGGAAGGACCCCGGAGTACGAGTCGTTCATCGCCGGGCTGCTCGCGACGATGGCGGACTTCACCCTGCTCTACGCGCCGAACATCAACTCCTACAAGCGCTTCGCCGCCGGGTCGTTCGCGCCGACGACGATCGCCTGGGGCGAGGACAACCGCACCTGCGCCGTACGCCTCGTCGGTCACGGCAAGGGCGCGCGGCTCGAGAACCGCGTCCCCGGCGGCGACGTCAACCCGTACCTCGCGATCGCGGCCATGATCGCCGGCGGGCTGCACGGGATCGACGAGGGCCTCGAGCTCGGTCCCGCGCTGGTCGGGAACGCGTACGAGTCCGACTTCCCGAAGGTGCCGCAGACGCTGCGCGACGCACGCGACGCGTTCCGCTCGTCCACCGTCGCGCGGGCCTGCTTCGGCGACGAGGTCGTCGACCACTACACGCGGATGGCCGAGGTCGAGCTGACCGCGTTCGACGCCGCCGTGACCGACTGGGAGCTGCGCCGCAGCTTCGAACGCATGTGAGGACGAGCGCACCGTGAGCACCACCACCCAAGACCGCTGGGACGTCGTCGACCCGGCCACCGAGCAGGTCGTCACCACCGTCGACCTGGCGAGCCTGGAGCAGACCGACGCGGCGATCGAGCGCGCGCACGCGGCCTTCGCGGCCTGGCGCGACGTCGCCCCCGCCGACCGCGCGCGGCTGCTGCGGGCGTTCGCCCGCGTGGTCGAGGCCCACGTCGACGAGCTCGCGGAGCTCGAGATCAGCAACGCCGGCCACACCGTCGGCAACGCGCGGTGGGAGGCCGACCAGGTCGCGCGCGTCCTCGAGTACTACGCGGGCACGCCGGAACGGCAGTTCGGTCGGCAGATCCCGGTGCCGGGCGGCGTGGACGTGACGTTCCATGAGCCGGTCGGCGTCGTCGGCATCATCGTCCCCTGGAACTTCCCCATGCTCATCGCCTCGTGGGGCTTCGCCCCCGCACTGGCCGCCGGCTGCACCGTCGTGCTCAAGCCCGCCGAGCTGACGCCGCTGTCGGCCGTACGCCTCGGCGAGCTCGCGCGGGAGGCCGGGCTGCCCGAGGGCGTGTTCACCGTGCTCCCCGGGCGCGGCCCCGTCGTCGGCGAGCGCTTCGTCACCCACCCGCTCGTGCGCAAGGTGACCTTCACCGGGTCCACGAAGGTCGGCAAGCAGGTGCTCGCCGGCTGCGCCGAGCAGGTCAAGCGCTGCACCCTCGAGCTCGGCGGCAAGAGCGCCAACGTCGTCTTCGCGGACGCCGACGTCGCCGCCGCGGCCGCCGCGGCGCCAGGCGGGGTGTTCGACAACGCCGGGCAGGACTGCTGCGCCCGGTCGCGGATCCTCGTGCAGAACTCGGTCCGCGACGAGTTCCTCGAACGCTTCCAAGCCGCGGTCGACGCCTTCGTCGTCGGCGACCCGCGGGCCGAGACGACGCAGATGGGCCCGCTGATCTCGGCGGGCCAGCGGGCGCGGGTGCAGGGCTATCTCGACGGGGTCGACGTCGCCTTCACCGGTTCCGCTCCCGACGGCCCGGGTTTCTGGGTGCCGCCGACCGTCGTGCTCGCCACGTCGCCGCAGCAGCCGGTGTGGCGCGAGGAGGTCTTCGGGCCGGTGGTCGCGGTGCTGGGGTTCGAGGACGAGGCCGAGGCGGTCGCGCTGGCCA
>NZ_JACHZG010000008.1 GCF_014193425.1 Microlunatus antarcticus
ACAAGGCCGTCCAGCGCAGCGCCCACGCCGTCGCGATCGGCCCGGTGCTGCAGGGGTTGAACAAGCCCGTCAACGACCTGTCGCGCGGAGCGCTCGTGGAGGACATCGTGAACACCGTGGCCATCACCGCGATCCAGGCGCAGGACAGCTGATGGCCGCGGAGAGCGCGATCCTCGTCCTCAACGCCGGGTCGTCGTCGCTGAAGTTCCAGGTGGTGGTCCCCGAGACGGCCGACGTGCTGACCAAGGGCCTCGTCGAGCGGATCGGCGAGGACGGCAGCGACGTCCCCGACCACGGGGCCGCCATGGGCGTGGTCACCGACCAGCTCGCCGAGGCCGGCGTGGACCGTACGGGGCTCCGCGCGGTCGGGCACCGCGTCGTGCACGGCGGGCCGGACTTCTCCGACCCCGTGCTCGTCGACGACGCCGTGATCGCCGACATCCGCGACCTCGTGCCCCTCGCGCCGCTGCACAACCCCGGGGCCCTGGCGGGCATCGAGGCCGCGCGGGCCGCGTTCGACGTGCCCCAGGTCGCGGTCTTCGACACGGCCTTCTTCACCTCGCTGCCGGCCGCGGCGTCGACGTACGCGATCCCCAAGGACGTGCGCGAGCGCCACCGGGTGCGGCGCTACGGCTTCCACGGCACCTCGCACCGCTACGTCTCGCGCGCGGCGGCCACTTTCCTGGGCCGACCGCTCGACTCCTTCAGCCAGGTCGTGCTGCACCTCGGCAACGGCTGCTCGGCCTCGGCGATCGCGGGCGGCGTCGCCATCGACACCTCGATGGGGCTCACGCCGCTGCAGGGTCTCGTCATGGGCACCCGGTCCGGGGACATCGACCCCGCGGTCTTCTCGTTCCTCCATTCCGCCGCGGGCCTCGAGGTCGCCGAGATCGACGCGATGCTGAACAAGCGGTCCGGCCTCAAGGGCCTGGCCGGGGTCAACGACTTCCGTGAGGTGCTCTCGCGGGCCGACGCCGGGGACGAGGACGCCGGGCTGGCCCTCGACGTCTACGTCCACCGCCTGCGTCACTACGTCGGTGCCTACACCGCGGTCCTCGGCGGGCTCGACGTCCTCACCTTCACCGCCGGCGTGGGCGAGAACGCACCGGTCCTGCGGGCCCGGGTCCTGCAGACCCTCGGCCGTCTCGGGCTGTCGGTCGACCCGGGGCGCAACGAGGCCCCGTCGCGCGAGGCCCGCGTCATCTCCCCCGACGGCTCGCCCGTCACCGTCCTGGTCGTGCCCACCAACGAGGAGCTCGAGATCGCCCGCCAGGCCGCGGCGCTGCTCGACGGGCCGACGTGAGCAGCGGCCGCAGCGGTGGATCGGCTAGCGTGACGACCCGGCAGACACGAGCGGAGCGAGGACAAGCATGCGCAAGGTGATCCTGGGCCTGGGGCTCGCGATCGGGATCGTCGCGCTCGGCGTCGGCATCTTCGGGCTGGCCACCACGCCGTACGACCACGTCGTCCCGGTGCCGTACAAGATCGTGAGCTTCGGGGCCGTCGCCATGATGGGGACGCTGCTGATCCTCGTCATCGCCTTCGCCCACGGCACCCGCGCCGGCGACCTCGACTGATCCTCGCCGCTCCGTAGGGTGGGGCGCATGCCCACAGCCCTGGTGACCGGCGGGACGTCCGGGATCGGCGCGGCCTTCGCCCGCCAGCTCGCCGCCCGCGGTGACGACCTCGTCCTCGTCGCTCGTGACGGGGAGCGCCTCGAGGCCTCGGCCGCCGAGCTGCGCGCCACGTACGGCGTCGCCGTCGAGGTCCTCCCCGCCGACCTCGGTGACCGCGACCAGGTCCTCCGGGTCGCCGCCCGCCTGGAGGACAGTTCCCGGCCCGTGGACCTGCTGGTCAACAACGCGGGCTTCGGCGTCCACCACCGCCTGACCGACCCCGACCCGGCGCCGCACGAGCACGCGATCGACGTGATGGTCACCGCCGTGCTGGTCCTCGGCGGAGCGGCCGGACGGGCCATGCGCGAGCGCGGCCACGGAGCGATCGTCAACGTCGCCTCCACCGCCGGGTACATGGCGATGGGCTCCTACTCGGCGGTCAAGGCCTGGGCGATGACCTACTCGGAGTCGCTCGCCAACGAGCTCACCGGCACCGGCGTGACCGTGACGGCGCTGGCCCCGGGCTGGGTGCGGACCGAGTTCCACCAGCGGGCCGACATCCGGACCTCCTCGATCCCCGCGCCGCTGTGGCTGGACGCCGACGCGCTCGTCGCGGAGTGCCTGGCCGACGTGGCCCGCGGCGCGGTGGTGTCGATCCCGTCGCGGCGCTACCGGGCACTGATGTTCGCGGTCCGGCACGCGCCGCGTTCCGCGGTCCGGGCCGCCTCGCGCCGGCTCTCCTCCAGCCGCCACTGACCCGTCCCGGCATCCGCGCGGACCTCCGCGACGAACCGTCCGTGTCGCACCCGCGTGAACGGGGCGTGAACGCACAAGTCCGATAGGGTGATCGACGTGTCGAGCCGAAGCCGCTACACCTCGCCGGTCATCGCCGGCGCCCGGTTCGTGGCGCAGCACGGGCTGCTCAAGCCCTTCATCTGGCACAAGGCCGACGTCACCGTCCTCGGCGCCGAGCGCCTCGACGGGATGCACGGGCCGTACGTCGCCGTCTCCAACCACTCGAGCCATCTCGACGCCCCGCTGATCATCGGCGCGCTGCCGGGCAAGCTCGGCCGCTACGTCGCCGCCGGTGCCGCGGCCGACTACTTCTTCGACGTGTGGTGGCGCAAGGGCCTGACGGCGCTGTTCTTCAACGCGTTCCCGGTCGACCGCTCGGGCCTGCGCGGCCGACGCGGCCTCGCGACCAGCCTGCTCGACGACGGCGTGCCGCTCCTGCTGTTCCCCGAGGGCACCCGTTCGCGGACCGGCGAGATGGGCAACTTCAAGCCCGGCGCCGCCGCCCTCTGCATCAGCCGTGACGTGCCCTGCCTCCCGATCGCGCTCTACGGCGCGTCCGAGGCGATGCCCTACGGCAAGACCTGGCCGGGCAAGGGCAAGCCGCCCGTCTACGTGAACTTCGGCGAGCCGATGCGGCCCGACGACGGCGAGTCCGTCATGGGCTTCTCCGAGCGGATCGCCAAGGAGGTCCGCGGCCTGTACGACGAGGCCATGGACCACGCCGAGCGCGTGGGCGACGTCCCGCGCCGGCTCCCGCGCGACTGACGCCCCGCACCGAAGGCCCGAGGGAGTCGTACGCAGCAGTTACGCTCGTGCGGGGCCTCTCACCGGGGTCCGAGCTCAGCGAGGAGGCGTGCGCCATGCCGGCGGTCAAGCACATGAAGTGGTGGGGGTGGGGCGTCGAGGGCGTCTCCTTCCACTGGGAGGACAAGCCCGCCTTCCCCGCCTTCGTCAGCCGCGCCGTCGGGATCGACATCACGCAGCCGCCCGAGTCGCCGAAGACTATCGAGCAGCTCCACGTCCCCGCTCCGCGCATCAGCGACGAGGTCCGCGGCCGCCTGACCGACGCGGTCGGCGCCACGAACGTCGCCTACGACGACCTCGACCGGGTCGTGCACACGTACGGCAAGAGCCTGCGCGACCTCCTCCGGCTGCGCGCCGCCGACCTCCCTCGCGTCCCGGACGCGATCGTCTACCCGGGCAGCGAGGACGACGTCCGCGCCCTGGTCGACCTGGCCGGCGAGGCCGACCTCGTCCTCATCCCCTTCGGCGGCGGCAGCAACATCTCCGGCAGCCTGCACCCCCTGGCCGAGGAGGAGCGCACCGTCGTCTCCGTCGACCTCGGCCGCATGGACCAGGTCCTCGAGGTCGACGAGGACTCCGGCCTGGCGCGGGTCCAGGCCGGCGTGCTCGGGCCGGACCTCGAGACCCAGCTCGGCCGCCGCGGCTGGACGATGGGGCACTTCCCCGACAGCTTCACCCACAGCACGCTCGGCGGCTGGGTCGCGACGCGCTCGTCGGGCATGCAGTCCGACAAGTACGGCGACATCGCCCGGATCGCCCGCGGCATGCGCGTCGTGCAGCCCAGCGGGACGCTCGTCGTGCGCCCGGTCCCGAGCACCTCGACCGGCCCGAGCACCCGCGAGATGGTCCTCGGCTCCGAGGGTCGCCTCGGTGTCATCACCGAGGTCACCGTCCAGGTGCACCGGATCCCCGAGAACCGGCTGATGCTGGCCTACCTCTTCCCGAGCTTCGAGGCGGGCCTCGCGGCCATGCAGGAGATCTCGACGAGCGACGCGCACCCCTCGGTGACCCGGGTCAGCGACCAGTACGAGACCCAGATGTCGTTGGCCACCCGCAAGGCGTCCAAGGGCTTCTCGGTGTCCTCGACCGTCGGCGCCCAGCTGTTCAAGCACCTGGAGCGCCGCGGCTGGGACCTCGACCAGGCCTGCCTGAGCTTCATCGGCTACGAGGGCGGCCGCGCGCACGTGGCCCACGAGAAGGGCATCGTCGGCGCCATCATCAAGGCGCACGGCGGCGTCGGGCTCGGCAAGGGCCCGGCTGTGCTCTACGACCAGAAGAAGTTCGACACCCCGTACATCCGCGACTTCCTGCTCGACCGGGGCGGGGCGGCGGACGTGTCCGAGACCGCGGCGCCGTGGTCGAAGCTGTTCCCGCTCTACACCGCCGTGGTGGAGAACGTCCGCAAGGTCTACGCCGACCTCGGCGTGACCGGCTGGATCATGTGCCACCTCTCGCACTCCGAGCACTCGGGCGCGTGCCTCTACTTCACGTTCGCCTTCGCGCACGACGACAACCCGATCGCGCAGTACGACCGGGTCAAGGAAGCGCTGCAGGGGACGTTCATCGAGGCGGGCGGGACGCTCTCGCACCACCACGCGGTGGGCACCGAGCACAGCCGCTGGCTCGAGGACGACATCTCCACCCAGGGCGTGCTCATGGTCCAGGGCGTCATCGACACCGTCGACCCGACCCACCAGCTCAACCCGGGCAAGATCACCTCGGTCTGACCCACCACCCCTCGGGAATCCGGCCGGGTCCGCGGCCACGTCGCGGACCATGGTCGGGTGCCCCTCCGCGACCGCCTGCTCGCGCTGGTCGTGGTCGTCTGCTGGGGCGTGAACTTCCCGGCCACGACGCTGGGGCTGCAGCACTTCCCGCCGCTCTTCATGGTGGCGGTGCGGTTCACGCTGCTGGCGATCCCGACGGTGCTGCTCGTGCCGCGGCCCCAGGTGCCGCTGCGTGGTTCCTCGGGCTGGGGATCGGAACCGGGACCGTGCAGTTCGGCCTGCTCTACGTCGGCATGGCCATCGGCATGCCGAGCGGCCTGGCGCCGCTGGTGCTGCAGGCCAGCGTGCCGTTCACCGTCGTCCTGGGCGCCGTGTTCCTGCGCGAGCGGCTGAGCGCGCGGCAGGTGGTCGGTGTCCTCGTCTCGGTCGCCGGCCTCACCGTCATCGCGGTCCACCGGGCGGCCGAGGGCTCGGCCGCCGCGCTCGTCCCGGTGCTGCTGACCGTCGCCGCCGGTCTCGGCTGGGCCTTCGGGAACATCTGCAGCCGCCAGGCCCGGGCGCCGAAGCCGTTGCACCTGACGCTGTGGATGTCGGTGATCCCGCCGGTCCCGCTCCTGGCGCTCTCGCTGCTGCTCGAGGGTCCGCGGCGCGACTGGGACTCGCTCCGGACGGCCTTCACGATGGAGGCCCTGCCGGCGGTCCTGGGCCTGCTCTACATCGTCCTCGTCGCCAGCCTGCTCGGCTACGGGCTGTGGAACACGCTCCTCGCCCGTCACGCCTCCAGCGTCGTGGCCCCGTTCGCGATGCTCGTGCCGGTCGTCGGCGTGCTCAGCGCCTGGCTCTTCTTCGACGAGGTGCCGGACCTGGTCGAGCTGGTCGCGGGCGCGCTCGTCGTGGGCGGCGTGCTCTACGCGTCGCACACCTCCCGGCGACCACCTCGTCGACCGGACGCCGAGCCCCACGTCGCGCTGCCGTTGGAGCCGGAGCGATCTTTACCTGCGTGAAACGGCCTCCGCCTTTAATGGGGGCGTGGACCAGAACACGGTGGGCGCGGTCCTGCCGCTCCGGTCCCGCGCCGACCTCGCGGCCCTCGGGCCCGGCGTCGCAGTGCTGGCCGGTGGGTCGGTGCTCTTCGCCGAGCCGCACGACCACCTGACCACGCTGCTCGACCTCACGACGCTGGGCTGGCCGTCGGTCACCGTCGACGAGCGCGGGCTGAGCCTCGCGGCCACGTGCCCGATGGTGGAGATCGCCGCCCTCTCGCCGACGTACGCCGACACCTGGGCTGCCGCGCCCGTGTTCCGGCAGGCGTGCACGGCGCTCTTCGGGTCCTTCAAGGTCTGGAACGTCGCCACCATCGGCGGCAACCTCTGCGCCGCCCTGCCCGCCGGCCCGATGACGAGCCTCGCCGCGGGGCTCGACGCCGACGTGCTGGTCTGGGGGCCGGACGGCACCGACCGCCGGCTGCCGGCCGCGGAGTTCGTCACCGGGAACACGACCAACGCCCTGCGCCCCGGCGAGGTGGTGCGCGCGATCGAGGTCGCGCCCGACGCGCTGGCCAGCCGGACGGCGTACCGCAAGATCGCCCTCTCCCCCATCGGACGTTCCGGGGTCGTGCTGATCGGGCGGCTCCCGCCCCAAGGCGGCTTCGTGCTGACGATCACCGCGGGGACCGTACGGCCGGTGCAGCTGCGGTACCCCGCCGTCCCCGAGGCCGCAGCGCTGCGGGCCGACGTCGAGGCGGTGGACGCGTGGTTCTCCGACGCGCACGGGGCGGCGGACTGGCGGCGGGCGGTCAGCGTGGTCCTCGGGCTGGAGATCCTGGAGGAGCTCGGGTGACCTTCACCGTGAACGGCGCCCCGGTCGACGCGACGCCGCGGCCGGGCCAGTGCCTGCGGACGTTCCTGCGCGAGCTCGAGCACTTCGAGGTCAAGAAGGGCTGCGACTCCGGCGACTGCGGCGCGTGCTCGGTGCTGGTCGACGGGACGCCGGTGCACTCCTGCATCTACCCCGCCGTCCGGGTCGCCGGCCACGACGTGACGACGGTCGCCGGGCTCGGGACCGGCGACCGGCTGAGCCCGGTGCAGCAGGCGTTCGTCGACCGGGCCGCGTTCCAGTGCGGCTTCTGCACGGCAGGGATGGTCGTGACCGCGTCGGCCCTCGACCAGGGCGAATCGTTGGAGACGGACGACCTGCCGCGGCTGATGAAGGGCAACCTCTGCCGGTGCACCGGCTACCGCCCGATCCGGGAGGCGATCACCGCTGGTCCGCTGACGCGGGAGCCGGACGGCGCGGGGGACGGGGTCGGTCGCTCGGTCGGGGCCCCGGCGGGGCGGCGGATCGTGACCGGGCGCGAGCCGTACACGCTCGACGTCGCCGTGCCCGGGCTGCTCCACCTCAAGGTGCTCGGCAGCCCGCACGCCCACGCCCGCATCGAGCGGGTCGACGCCACCGCCGCCCGCGCGGTCCCCGGCGTGGTCGCGGTCTTCACCGCCGACGACGCCCCCGACGTGGCCTTCTCCACCGCCCGGCACGCCAACCGGTCCGACGACCCCGACGACACCCGCGTGCTCGACCGCGTGGTCAGGTTCCTGGGGCAGCGCGTGGCCGTCGTGCTCGCCGAGAGCGTCGGGGCGGCCGAGGCGGGCTGCCGGGCGCTCGAGGTCACGTACGCGCCGCTGCCCGCCAACCACGACCCGGAGCGCGCCCGCGACGACGGCGCACCCCTGCTGCACGGCGACCTCGACCCGGTCGCGTCGCGCATCGCCAACCCCGCCCGCAACGTGGCCGCCGAGCTCCACGGCGAGCACGGCAACGTCGAGGCCGGCCTGCGCGAGGCGGACGCGGTGGTCCGCGGGCGCTGGCGTACGCAGCGGGTCGCGCACGTCTCGCTCGAGACGCACGCGACGCTCGGCTGGCTCGACGCCGACGGTCGGCTGGTGCTCCGGACGAGCACCCAGGTCCCGTTCCTGGTGCGCGACGAGATCGCCCACGTCTTCGGGCTGGAGCGCGACCGGGTCCGCGTCTTCACCGCCCGCGTCGGCGGCGGCTTCGGCGGCAAGCAGGAGATCCTCACCGAGGACCTCGTCGCGCTGGCCGTGCTCGCGACCGGCCGGCCGGTGTCGTACGAGATGACCCGGACCGACGAGCTCACGGTCGTGCCCTGCCGTCACCCCTTCCGGGTCGACGTCACCCTCGGCGCCACGCGTGCGGGACGGCTGACCGCGCTGGCGATCGACGTGCTGTCGGACACCGGCGCGTACGGCAACCACGCCGGCGGGGTCATGTTCCACGGGTGCTCGGAGTCGGTCGCGATCTACTCCGTGCCCAACAAGCGGGTCGACGCGGCCGCGGTCTACACCAACAACCTGCCCTCGGGCGCGTTCCGCGGGTACGGGCTGGGGCAGGTGACCTTCGCCCTCGAGTCGGCCATGGACGAGCTGGCCGGCGAGCTGGGGATCGACCCGTTCACGTTCCGGCGGCTGAACATGATCTCCCCCGACGAGCCCCTCGTCGTCACCCACGTCGAGGGCGACGACCTGCGCTTCGGCTCGTACGGGCTCGACCAGTGCCTCGACCTCGTCGAGGCGGCGCTCGCCCGCGGGAACGGGGTGGAGGTTCCGACCGGTCCGACCTGGCGGGTCGGGCAGGGCGTCGGGATGGCCATGATCGCCACCATCCCGCCGCGCGGGCACGAGGCGGTGGCGCACCTCTGCGTCGACGCCGAGGGCGCGTACACGCTGCGGGTGGGGACGGCGGAGTTCGGCAACGGGACCACCACCGTGCACACCCAGCTCGTGGCGAGCGCCCTGAGCACCGACGCCGCACGCGTGACCGTCCGGCAGAGCGACACCGACGTGACCGAGCACGACACGGGTGCGTTCGGGTCGACCGGGACGGTCGTCGCCGGGCGTGCGGTGCACGAGGCCGCGACCACCCTGCTGATGCAGTTGCGCGCGGCCGCCGTCGCCCGGGCCGGCGGGCACGCGGAGGACTGGGCCCCCGACCGGGCCGGTCTCCGGCGCGGACCGACGC
This sequence comes from Microlunatus antarcticus, assembly GCF_014193425.1. Taxonomy (NCBI): domain Bacteria; kingdom Bacillati; phylum Actinomycetota; class Actinomycetes; order Propionibacteriales; family Propionibacteriaceae; genus Microlunatus; species Microlunatus antarcticus. Next base: position 8,978 of record NZ_JACHZG010000008.1, read on the forward strand.
TGCTGCCGTTCGGCGACCTCGTTGGCCCGGCGGGCGAGCTGAGCGCCGAGGGCCGCTGCGACGGGGCCGTGCGCTCGCTCGCGTTCAACGTGCAGGGGTTCCGCGTCGCGGTCGACACCGCCACGGGCGAGGTCGTGATCCTTCAGTCGGTGCACGCCGCCGACGCCGGCTTCGTCATGAACCCGCAGCAGTGCCGCGGCCAGGTCGAGGGCGGCGTCGTCCAGGCGATCGGCACGGCGCTGTTCGAGGAGCTGGTACTGGAGGACGGGCGCGTGACCACCGACGTCCTGCGGAACTACCACATCCCTCAGATGGCGGACGTTCCAGACACCGACGTCTTCTTCGCCGACACGGCCGACGAACTCGGCCCGCACGGCGCGAAGTCGATGAGCGAGTCGCCCTACAACCCCGTCGCCCCCGCCCTCGCGAACGCGGTCACCGACGCCCTCGGCGTACGCCCCCACGAGCTCCCGATGTCCCGCGACCGCCTCTGGCGCCTCCTGCAGGGCTGATCGCGAACAACGCGGCAACTTGTGCACCGACATCGGTGCACAACCTGACTCAGTAGCGCCACGAGCGGGCGCAGCGCCGGCAGGGAACGGGGAGCCCGCCCCAGCCGCACCGGATCAGCATGCCGGCGACCTGGACAGCGACCTCGCACGGGCTGCTCAGCACGTCCGCGTGTCCGAACCGAAGGGTCGCGTGGCCGAGCAGGACGTGCAGGTTGTCGCGCTTCATGTCGCGGAACCTGCCCTTGCCCAGGTGGGCGAGCTTGCCGTCCAGCTCCACCAGGAGCGCATAGGGGTCGTACTTCACGTCGGTGACGTAGGTCGAGCCCACCGGTCGGCGTTGCCGGTCCCCGCTCAGGAGACCGTGCGCCCGTTCGACGTCGTTGAGGTAGGCGATCTCGATCGCTGACTCCGCTCCCACCCCGACGTCGTCGATCAGGCTCAGGACGAGCTGCCGGTGCCGGAGGCGGGTCCGGTCGTCGACCCGTCGTCGCAGGCGCTTCGGCGTGGTGAGCCCCCGCTGCACCGCCGCCGCCACCCACCCCACGACGTCCTCGCGGTCGGACTGGTCGCAGAGGTCGAGCACCGTGTCCTCGACGCTCAGCCGGGGCGGCGATCCCCGGCCGGCCGACGAACGCACTCCTGGCCGTCCGCGGACGAACTCCCACCTCGGACCCGCCCGACCCGCGCGCCTGCCGTCGGGCAGGAGCACGGTCACGACGTCGGGCGCCTCGTCGGCCAGACGCAGCAACCGAGCCGCAGCCAGGCCGCCGACCCGGGACCCCTCCCCGCCGACGAGGCAGCCCGCCCAGGCGAGCCCCTCGAAGGACGGAGCAGCGGTACCGAGCCCGTAGACCCCCCGGGTGACTGCCCCGAGCTGCCCGTCCGTGAGGCAGCGGGCGATGACGTGCCGCGTCAGACCCGCGGACTCGGCCTGGGCGGTCGAGACCACGCCCTCTTGGAACAGGGCCAGTCGGAGGAGCGCCGGAGGCAGCGGTTGTCGTGCGTGCACGCCCGGAGTGTGGTGATCCCGGCGCCGGCCGTGCCGGTCGAGCCGCGCAACCTGTGGACGACCCGACAGCGCGTCTGGTTGTGCACCGACTTCGGTGCACAAGTTGACGCAGTACCGGCTCTCCGGCCGTCGCGCCTCCGTAACGCGGACGTCCTAGCATCCCGGGCATGGCGATCATCCTGGGAGCGCACCAGTACGGCAAGGCGGAGAACCGCGTCGTCCGGATCACCCGCGACACGCCCCGCCACGAGATCCGCGACGTCAACGTCTCGAGCGCGCTGCGCGGGGACTTCGCGCCGGCGCACCTCGCGGGCGACCAGCGGAACGTGCTGCCCACCGACACCCAGAAGAACATGGCGTACGCGTACGCCAAGACGGTCGGGCTCGAGACGCTCGAGGGCTACGGCCTCGCGCTCGCCCGGCACTACGTCGACGACGTCCCGCCCGTCGAGGGCGCCCGGATCGAGATCGAGGAGTACGCCTGGGAGCGCGTGCAGGTCGACGGCGCCGGCCACGACCACACGTTCGTGCGCAAGGGCCAGGAGATCCGGACCTGCTCGGTCACGGTCGAGGGCACCGGCGAGGCGCAGCAGACCTGGGTCACCGGCGGCTTCAAGGACCTGGTGGTCCTCAAGTCGACGGGGTCGGAGTTCGCCGACTTCTACGTCGACGAGTTCACCACGCTGGCGCCCACCCACGACCGCGTCATGGCGACGTCGCTGGTCGCGCGGTGGCGCTTCACCACGACCGACGTCGACTGGGACGCCACGTACGCCGGGATCAAGGCGACCATGATCAGCACCTTCGCCACGCTCCACTCGCTCGCGCTGCAGCAGACCCTGTTCGAGATGGGCCGGGCCGTGCTCGAGGCGTACGACGTCGTCGCCGAGGTGCGGCTCTCCGCCCCGAACAAGCACCACTTCCTCTACGACCTCGGCCGCTTCGGCATCGAGAACGACGGCGAGGTCTTCCACGCCGACGACCGGCCCTACGGGCTGATCCAGGCTGCTATCACGCGCGACGACGCGCCGGACGCCGGTCCGGCGTGGAACGCCTACACCGGCCTGGTGTGACCGCCCGGGTCCTGCGCGGCCACCTCTTCCACGTCGCCGGCGACACCCGGCTCGCGGAGGCGGCCGCCGCGCTGGTCTCGATCCGGGACGGTGCGCTCGCGGTCGACGAGACCGGCCGCATCGCCTGGCTTGGTCCCTTCGCCGACCTGCCCGCCGCGTACGCGGACCTGCCGGTGACGCGCGCGGACTTCCTCCTGCCGGGCTTCGTCGACACCCACCTGCACTACCCCCAGGTCCACGCGACGGCGGCGTACGGGGGCGGGCAGCTGCTGCACTGGCTCGACCACTGCATCTTCCCGACCGAGGCGCGGCTGGCCGACGAGGAGCTGGCCGCCCGGGCCGCGGCCGACTTCGTCGCGCGGCGGATCGCCGCGGGGACGACGACCGCGCTGGTCTTCGGCTCCGCCTTCCCCGCGGCGCAGGACGCGCTGTTCCAGGCGCACGCCGAGGCCGGCCTCCGGCTGGTCAGCGGCCGGGGTGTCCAGACGGTCGGGCCCGACTCCGCCAGGCCGCTGATCACCGGCGAGGACGAGGCCCTCGCCCTCGTGGCCGACGAGGTCGACCGGTGGCACGGGCGCGACGCCGACCTCAGCCAGGCAACCGAGCCGAGCCAGGCCCTCCTCCAGGTGGCCGTCGTCCCGCGCTTCGCCCTGTCGGTCACCCGACGCACCCTGCGCGGCCTCGGGGAGCTCTACACCGAGGCCCGGACGCGGGGCGTCTACTTCCACACCCACCTGAGCGAGAACCAGACCCCCGACGGCGGTGAGGTCGCCGCCGTCCGCGGCCTGTACGAGGTCGACAGCTACCTCGACACGTACGACGGCCGCTTCGAGCCCGGCTCGCGGGCCGGCGGCGAGACGTTGCTCGGGCGCCGCAGCGTCTTCGCCCACGCCGTCCACTGCACCGACGCCGAGCTCGCCCGGCTGGCCGAGACGCAGAGCTCCATCGCCCACTGCCCGACGTCGCAGCAGTTCCTCGGGTCCGGGACGATGCCCTGGCGGCGGACGACGGAGGCGGGCGTGACCGTCGCCCTCGGCTCCGACGTCGGCGCGGGCGACCGCTGGCTCATCCCCGGCGTGCTCAACGACGCGTACAAGGTGCACCTGTCCGAGCCCGGCGCGGCCGCCGTCGCGCTGCACCCCGCCGAGCTCCTCCACACGGGCACCCTGGCCGGCGCGCAGGCCCTCGACCAGGACGCCCACCTCGGCAACTTCGACGTCGGCAAGGACGCGGACGTCGTGCTGGTCGACCTCGCCGGCGCGCCCGCGCTGGCGCGGAGGCTCGAGGCCGGGGCGTGGCCGGAGGACCCCGACGAGGCCGACGTCGCGGTGCTCTTCACCCTGCTGATGGAGCTTTCTGAGAACGCGATCAGATCTGTTGTGGTGAAGGGCCACGAAGTCGTGTCGCGTCCGCTACGTTTGTTCTCGGGAGTTCTCTCCATCGGACGCCCGGGATAGGTCGGTGTGCGTTCGGCCTGCGTCGTGTTCCCCGCGCGGGTAGGCCCATCCCCTGCGCATCATCTCCTATCCCGGGTTACCGATGGACGTCGACGGGTGGTCTCGGGGGGCCCGACGACCGGCGCCTGAGAGTCGTCAGCTCCCGCGGTAGGTCGAGAAGGCGTAGGGGCTCAGCAGCAGGGGCACGTGGTAGTGCGCCGACGGGTCGTCGAGCGTGAAGCTGATCACCACCTCCGGGTAGAAGGCCTCCAGGCCACGCCCCGCGAACCACTCCCCCACCGCGAACGTCACCCGGTAGACCCCGACGTCGAGCTCGTCCGGGCCGAACCGCCCGATGCGTCCGTCGGCGTCCGTACGCCCGTCCGCGACCGCGACCCAGCCGTCGGGACCGCGCCGTTCGAGCACCGCCACCACACCTTCTGCCGGACGCCCGCTGACGGCGTCGAGCACGTGCGTCGTGACCTTGCTGCGGGTCGGTCCGGGCGTCGGGCTCACCGGGCCGCGTCCGCGTCGTCGTACCCGGCGGGCTGGTCGAGCGCGACCGCGTCCAGGTGGGCGAACAGCTGCGGGATCCGCAGCAGCGCGATGTCCCGGAGCTCGGTGCCGGCGACCCCGACCTCCTCGTCCGGCTCCAGCCGCAGCCGGCGCTCGAGCTCGGCGAGGATCTCCGGCCGCGTACGGCCGGCGGCGCGGATCAGGAACACCCGCCCGAACCTCGCCTCGTACGCCGCGTTGCCGGCCTCGAGACGTGCGGCGAGGTCGGCGTCCTCCGACTGGCTCGACGCCTGCTCGGCGCGGGAGAAGGACGCGGCCGCGCCGGTCCCCTGCGACCGCTGGCCGATCCGCGGGTGGTCGGCCAGCGCCTCGTCGACCTCGGCCGCGCTCAGCGGTGTCGCCGCCTCCGACGCCACCGCCACCAGCGCGTCGACCGACGCGAACGGTTCCTGGGCGACCACCTCGTCGACCCAGCGGCGGACGTGCAGGCAGGCCGCGAGGCCCTGCCGCAGCTCGCCCTCGTCGACCGGCAAACCCGTGCTGCTCACGAACGATCCCCTCGTCGGCTTCCGTCCGACAGATCCTGCCAGCCGCCGCAGACACGCCTGGACGCGGTGCGCACCGAGGCCTCCGCGCGCCGAGGAACCCACTAACCTCGCAGGGTGTCTCTCGCGGTCCGCACCATCACGACGGAGGAGCACCGCCGCTTCAACGCCGCCCAGCCGTCGGTCTCCTTCCTCCAGACCCCCGCGTGGGGCCTGGTCAAGAGCGAGTGGAAGGCGGAGTCGGTCGGCTGGTTCGACGACAACGACCCCGAGGGCGACCCGGTCGGCGCGGGGCTCGTGCTCTACCGCCAGCTGCCGCGGGTCAAGAAGTACCTGGCCTACCTGCCCGAGGGCCCCACGATCGACTGGCTCGGCGGCAACCTCCACACCTGGCTGATCCCGCTCGCCGCGCACCTGCGCGCGGCCGGCGCCTTCGGTATCCGCATCGGACCGCCCGTCGTCGCGCGCCGCTGGGGGGCCGACACGGTCAAGCGGGCCATCGCCGACGAGCGCATCACCCGGCTCAGCGAGGCCGTTCCCGACGAGGTCCAGCACGCTACGACCGGCCTGCGCCAGGAGCTGCGCGACCTCGGCTGGCACCCGCCGTCGGAGGACGAGGGCTTCGCCGCCGGGCAGCCGCGCTTCGTCTTCCAGCTGCCGGTCGAGGGCGAGACGCCCGCGTCGCTGCTCGCCGGGATGAACCAGCTCTGGCGCCGCAACATCAAGAAGGCCGAGAAGCTCGGCGTCACCGTCAGCCAGGGCACGCGTGACGACCTCGCGGCCTTCCACGCGGTCTACGTCGAGACGGCCGAGCGGGACCACTTCACCGCCCGGCCGCTGTCCTACTTCGAGACGATGTGGGACGCGCTGCTCGCCGAGGACCCGGACCGCATCCGGCTCTACCTCGCCCACCACGAGGGCGACCTCGTCGCCGCCACCACCTGGGTCCGGGTGGGCCGGCACGCCTGGTACTCGTACGGGGCCAGCAGCACCGCCAAGCGCGAGGTCCGCGGCAGCAACGCGATCCAGTGGCAGATGATCTGCGACGCCCTCGACGCCGGCGCGAGCGTCTACGACCTGCGCGGCATCACCGAGGGCCTCGAGGGCGACGACCCGCACCTGGGCCTGATCCAGTTCAAGGTCGGGACCGGAGGCCAGGCCGTGGAGTACCTCGGCGAGTGGGACCTGCCGCTCAACGGGCTCCTCTACAAGGCCTTCGACGTCTACATGAAGCGGCGCTGACGTGGGCGTCACCGTCCGGCTGGACGAGGCGCGCTGGCAGGCCCACCTGGCGGAGGTCGTCGCCGACGCCGAGGCGATCGTCCCGGTGGTCAAGGGTCACGGGTACGGCTTCGGCCTCGTCCGGCTGGCCGCCGAGTGCCGGCGGCTCGGGCTCGACACGATCGCGGTCGGCATGGCCTCCGAGGTCGGCGTCGTCCGCGGGACGTTCGACGGCGACGTCGTCGTGCTCCAGCCGTACGAGCAGGGTGACGGCGGGCTCGCGCACACCCTCACCGCCGACCCGCACGTGATCACCACCGTCTCGCGGCTCGACGACCTGCGCGTGCTGGCCGCCGGGCCCGGCCGGCCGCGGGTGCTGGTCGAGGTCCTGACCGCCATGCGCCGGCACGGCCTGTCCGAGGCCGACCTGGCGGCGGCCGGTCCCCTGCTCGCCGACGTGGCCTTCGAGGGCTGGACGATCCACCTCCCGCTGCGTGAGGACGGGCGCTACGCCGAGGCCGTACGGCTGGCCCGCGCGGCCCTCGCCGTAGCCCCGGGGACGCTCTGGCTCTCGCACCTGCCCAGCGACGAGGTCCGCCGCCTCGCCGCCAAGCTGGGCGGGCCGGACGGGCCCGTCCCGGTTCGCGCCCGGGTCGGCACGCGCCTGTGGCTGGGCGACGCCGGCGGACGGCAGACCACCGCCACGGTCCTCGACGTCCACCGGGTCGGTCGGGGCGAGCGGGCCGGCTACCGCGGTCGCGTCGTACCCGGCGCCGGCTGGGTCGTGGTCGTCGCGGGCGGGACGTCCCACGGCGTGGGTCTTGAGGCCCCCACCTCGGCCTCGTCCCTGCGGCAGCGGGCGACCGCGCTGGCCACCGGCTCGCTCGGGGCGGCGGGCCGCGCGCTCAGCCCGTTCACGATCGACGGCCGGAAGCGCTGGTTCCTGGAGCCGCCGCACATGCAGTCGAGCCTCGTTTTCCTGCCGGCCTCGGCCACCCCGCCTGCGGTCGGAGACGAGGTGCCGGTCGAGCTGCGGCTGACGATCGCGACCCCGGACGCCGTAATTCTGTGCGCATCGTAAGTATGTGCTGATCAACCCCTCGGGGTGAAACATTCCCGCCCTGACAACGATGTAGTTCACCGTGAAGAACTGGTGGAGCGCCCGCCGGCTGCCGAGACGGCTGAGACGGGCGATGCGGGAGAGACGTTCGCTGCAGGACCGGCCGTGGGAGGAGGACCTCCTGCACTGGGCCAAGGACGGAACGCTCCACGGCCACGTGACGCCGCCGTCGGACGGCCGGCGCCGCAGCATCACCGCCGACGGCTGGTGCCCCGGCTGGGCCCTGGAGCTGCAGCGGAAGTACCTCGCGAGCAGCTTCGGGCCCGGCGTCCCCGACGAGGGCACCGACGCCGACCGCGACGACCCGGGCCGACCCCTGGCCTGAGCCGCCGCCCGACCGACTCGAGCTAGAGCGCGGGCTGGCGGAGCTCCGAGTCCTCGACCTTGAGCAGGTCGCGGTCGCGACCGAGCCCGGCCGCAGCGACGACGCGGCCCTCCTCGCGGAACGTGACGAGCAGCTGCCGGTCGGCGGCGGAACCGTCCGCGTCGCCGTGCTCCAGGGAGTCGGCGTGGCCGCTGAGCCGGAAGCTCTTGCCGAACTGCTGGGTCCAGTAGAACGGCGGCTCGGTGATCGCCTGCTGCCCGCCGAGCAGGTTGACCGCGGCCAGCGCCCCGGAACGCTGCGCCTGGGCCCAGTGCTCGACCCGGATGCTGCGCCCGGTCAACGGGTCGGGGAAGCGGGCGATGTCGCCCACCGCGAAGACCCCGCGGACCTTGGTCTCGAAGGTGGCGTCGACCAGGACGCCGTCGTCCACCTCGAGGCCGGCGTCCTGCGCGAGCGCGGTGCGCGGCTCGACGCCCAGCCCGACGACCAGGAGGTCGGCCTCGACGCGCTGCCCGTCCTCGAGCTCGAGCGCCTGGCCGTCCCAGGCCGCCGCGCGCCCGTCGACGAAGCGGGTGCCGTTCTCCTCGTGCAGGGACCGGAGGACCCGGCCGAGGTCCTCGCCCAGCTGGCGGAGCATCGGCACGGTGCCCGGCGCCACGACCGTGACGTCGACCTCGCGCTGGCGCAGGGCGGCCGCGGTCTCGAGCCCGATGAAGCCGCTGCCCACGACGACGACCCGCTTGCCCTCGCTGGCGGCGATGATCGCGTCGGCGTCCTCGAGGGTCCGCAGCAGGAACGCGTCCGGCCGGTCGAAGCCGGGCAGGTCCGGCCGTACGGGTGACCCGCCGGTCGAGAGGACGAGGGCGTCGTACGTCAGCTCGGTGCCGTCGGACAGGCTGACGACCCGCTCGGCGAGGTCGAGCGCCGTCGCGGTCACGGCGAGGTGGGTCTCGACGTCGTGCTCGTCGTACCAGTCGGCCGGCAGGAGCGGCAGGTCGGTGACCTGCTTGCCGCCGGACAGGTAGTTCTTGCTGAGCTCGGGTCGGTCGAGCGGCAGGTTCGGCTCGGCCGAGACCAGGGCCAACGCGCCGGTGTAGCCGACACGTCGTAGACGCTCGACGGCCGCGAAGCCGCCGGCCCCGCCCCCGACCACGACCACGCGGGTCACGCCGCGGTCGTTGTCGACCCGGCTCGGCTCACCCGGCGCCGGCTCGGCGGCCGCCTGCACGGTCACGCGGTCGCCGTCGACCGTCACCGGCCACACGCCCAGCGGTCCGATGGCCGGCGCGGAGACGGCCTCACCGTTGCGCAGGTCGAAGCAGGCGTGGTGGAACGGGCAGACCACGCTGTCGCCGACCCGCAGGCCGGTGGGGAGCTGCGCGCCGCGGTGGGTGCAGGCGGCGCTGAGGGCGCTCACCTGCGGGCGGCCCGCGTCGTCGGTCCAGCGCGCCAGCATCACGTCGGCGTCGCCGACCTTGCCGGCGAGCAGGCCGTCGGCCGGGATGTCGTCCAGGGCCACGCCGGCGGTCAGGTCAGGGGTGTCGTCAGCCATGTCTGTGCTTCCTCGTCCGTCAGTCCCGTAGTTTCGCCCGGAGGCGGGCGGTGTCGTCGCCCGTCCAGCCCAGGCGCTCGAGCATGGGCTCGACCCCGCCGTACGTGGCGTCGACGTGCTCCAGGAACGCGCGCATCGTCTCGGGCCGGGACAGGTGCGAGGAGAGAGGACGGCCGCGGAGGTTCTCGGCGTACGTGTCGGAGGCGAGCAGCCGGTCGAGGATCCGCTGGGCGCGCTCGGAGCTGGCGGCGTAGTCGGCGATCACGGCCTCGCGGTCGGCGCCGGCCAGCAGGAGCGCGAGGGCGACGAGCGTCCCCGTCCGGTCCTTACCCGCCGCGCAGTGCACCAGCGCCGCGCCGTCGGCCTCGGCGATGTGGCGCAGCCCGGCGAGGACGGAGTCGGGCCGGTCGGCGACGTACGAGAGGTAGACGCCCGCGACCTCGTTCTCGAGGGCCACCGACGGCTCGAGGTCGACCCAGGGCAGCGCCTCGTCGGGGACGGCCTCGGGACGTTCCTCGACGGCCTCGGCGGCGTCCGGGTCGTCGGACTTGTCCTCGCCGACGCCCTCGCGCCACTCCCGGAAGAACGAGTGCGGGTGGTGCGCGACGCTGGTCTTCGTCAACGGACCGGGACCCTCGGCGTCGCGCTCGTAGTCGCTGCGGAGGTCGACGACGTCGGTCACGCCGAGCGCGAGGAGCGCGTCGACGTCGGCGTCGGTCAACGTCTGGAGGTTGTCCGAGCGCAGCAGGCGGCCGGGCGCGATCTCACCGCCGTCCGTGGTGGGGACGCCGCCGACGTCTCGCAGGTTGGCCAGCTCGTCCAGCTCGATCCACCGTGGCACCGCGCCATCGTAGGTGGGCGCTCTGACAGGTTCAGGAACTGGGGACGACCAGAGGGCCACGACGGCCGAACACCCAGACGACGAGGGCCACGGCCGCGAGCCCGGCGCCGCAGAGCGTGACCGCCGTCCAGCCGCCCGCACCCCACAGGACGGTCGCCAGGACCGAGCCGCCCGCGCCCCAGAGGAAGTTGTTGGTCACGAAGGCCGTGTTGAGCCGGCTGCGGGCCTCGCCCGACACGGCGAACATCCGCGTCTGGTTGAGGATGTTGATCCCCTGGATGGCGACGTCGAGCAGCAGGATCGCGACGACGACCAGGACGACCGAACGGCCACCGACCGCGGCCACCACGAAGGACACGACGACCAGCGCCCAGCCGATGCCGGACGCGCGGACCGACCAGCCGGCGTCGTGCAGCCGGCCGGCGCGCTGGGCGGCGACCGCGCCGACCAGACCGACCAGGCCGAAGAGCCCGATCACCGACACGGGGTAGTTGAAGGGGGCGCCGCTGAGCAGGAAGGTCAGCGCCGTCCAGAACATCGTGAACAGCGCGAAGCCGATCCCGGCGAGCACCAGGGTCCAGCGCACGACCCGTTCCCGGCGGATCACGGTGAAGACGGAGCCGATCAGCGCCGGGTAGCGGACGCGGGCCTTGGGCTCGAGGTCCGGGATCGCGCGCCAGAGCAGGACCGCGAGGACGACGTCCAGGACGGCGGCGCCGGCGTAGATCGAGCGCCAGCCGAAGGCGTCGGCCACGAAGCCGCTGACCGTACGGGACAGCAGGATGCCCGTGAGGATGCCGGAGACGACCGTTCCGACGACGGCGCCCCGGTCCGCGTCGGTCGCCAGGTCGCCGGCGAGCGGGGTCAGCAGCTGCCCGCCGACGGTGAGCAGACCCACCAGCCCGAGCGCAGCCACGAGGAAGCCGAACGACGGGGCGACCGCGCACAGGACGAGCGCGACGGCCGCCGCCAGCAGGGCCAGGGGGACGAGCCGACGCCGGTTCATGACGTCGCCGAGCGGGACGACCAAAAGGATGCCGAGCGCGTAGCCGAGCTGGGTCGTGGTGACGAGCCAGCCCGCGTGCGTGGTCGACGCCCCGAGGTCGTCCGCGATGAGGTCGAGCAGCGGCTGGGCCCAGTAGAGGTTGCCGACCGCAGCGCCGGCGGCGACCGCGAAGAGGAAGGTCAGCCCGCGCCCGATCGTCGGCCGAGAAGGTTCCTGGGTCATACGAACGCGGCCGACGTGGACCCCTGCTGGCCCCGCGGCATCCGGAGGTCCGCCAGGGTTCCGGCGCGCAGGGCGACGGTCTGCCAGCGCAGGTCGAAGGTCGCCGAGGTCCGCGAGGCCGTGAGCTCGAGCCGGTGCGGCGTCTCGAGGAAGATCACGTCGGCCCGGAACGTGTCGTCGTCCGTCCAGCCGCCGCTGACCGCGATCGGGACCCCGGTCTCGCCGTGCTCCGTCTCGACGAGGTTGGTCTGCCAGCTCGTCGTCCCGATGCCGGAGCTGATCTCGGCGTCGTCGTCGAAGAGGACCAGCCGCCAGCGGTCGTCCTCCCGGACCAGCCGCACCTCGGTGAGGCTGCGCTGGGCCGAGCCGGAGGGGCCGGGGCGCAGCCGGCGGTCCGACCAGTCCTCCGGGTCGACCAACGGCGCGGCACTGCCCTCGAGCGGAGCGACGCCGAGCGCGGCCAGGCGTTCGTCGAGCGCACCCGCCGCCGGGGAGGGTTCGAGGGCGTCCGCGCCGAAGGCCGGTAGGAGGTGGGCCCAGACCGCATCGAGGACGCCCTGCATGTTCTCGGTCGCGGACGTCACGGCGATCACGACGTCCTGCTCGGGCAGCACGACGCAGAACTGCCCGTACGCGCCGTCGCCCCGGTAGCCGTGGCGCGCGATCCAGAACTGGAAGCCGTACCCCTGGCTCCAATCCGGGTTGGGCTCGAGCGGGTTGTCGACCTGCCGGCTCGTGGCCTCGGCCACCCACGCCTCGCTGAGCAGGCGCTCGCCGTCCCACACGCCGCGCTGGAGGTAGAGCTGGCCCAGCCGGGAGAGCGCGTCCGTGGTGGCGTGCAGCCCGGTGAAGCCGAGGTCGCGCCCCGACGGGTGCTGCTGCCAGCCGACCGGGCCGACGCCCAGCGGGTCGAAGAGGCGGGGCCGCAGGAACTCGACCAGCGTCTGCCCCGACAGCCGCTGGACGATGGCGGCGATCGTGTACGTGCAGGGCTGGTTGTACGCGAAGACCGTGCCCGGCTCGCGCTCCGGCGGGACCAGGAGGAACCCGCGGACGAGGTCGACGGGGTCGTTCGCCAGGGCCCGGTCGAGGGTCTCGGCGAGGTGCCCGCTGGCCATCGCGGCCACGTGGCGGACCCGCATCGACCGGCTCCGCGGGTCGGTGACGTCGGCGTCGAGCTCGGGGAAGTACGACAGCACCGTGGCGTCGAGGTCGACCAGGCCCTCGTCCACCATCAGGCCGAGGGCGGTCGAGGTGAAGCTCTTGCTCAGGCTGTAGAGCAGGTGCGGCAGCTCCGGGGCGTACGGCGACCACCAGCCCTCGGCGACCAGCTGACCGTGCCGCAGCACCATCAGGCTGTGCATCTCGATGTCGGGCGCCGCCTCCATCGCGTCCAGGAAGGCGGTGATCCCGCGGGGATCGACCCCCTGGGACTCGGGGGTGCTGCGGGGCAAGTCGGTCGCGCTCACGCGGCGACCCTAGCGGGGTGCCGCCGGACCGGCCCGACCCCGCGGGGTCAGCGGTGCCGCCCGTGCCCCCCGGCCTGACGGCGGACGGCCAGGAGGACGCCGCCCAGGAGCAGCAGGCCGACCCCGGCGAGGGCGGCGGCGGTCGTGCCGGCACCGGAACCGGTCTCGGCGAGCCCGGTGCGCGACGTGGAGGTCGCGGTCGGCCTGTCCTCGTCGCCGTTCCCGGACCCGTTGCCCGAGCCGTTGTCGTCCCCGTTGCCGTTGCCGTTGTCGTCACCGTTCCCGTTCCCGTTGTCGCTACCGCCGCCGGTCTCGGTGTCGGACGCGCTCGGGACGGGGAGGTCGGACGGGCTCGCCGACTCGCTCGGGCTGGCCGACTCGCTGGGGCTCGCCGAGACGCTCGGGCTGGCCGAGGCGCTGGGGCTGGCTGACTCGGACGGGCTTGTCGACGCGGACGGGCTCGGCGAGCGGTCGCACTCCGAGGACTGGAACACGTTGGTGTCGAGGACGACGGAACCGTTGCGGGCCAGCAGCCGGCCGTCGATCGTGGCGCCGGTGTTCGCCGTGATCGAGGTCAGGGCCAGGACGGTGCCGACGAAGTCGGTCCCGACGCCGAGGGTGGCGGAGCTCCCGACCTGCCAGAAGACGTTGCAGGCGAGCGCCCCGTTGGTCAGGGCGACGCGGCTGTTCGTCGCGGTCGTCAGGGACGAGCCGATCTGGAAGATCCACACCGAGCTGGGGTCGCCCTGGCCGTCCAGGGTGACGGTGCCGGTGAGACCGGCCGACACGTTCGCCTTGTAGACGCCGGCCACGAGCGGGTCGCCGCCACCGAGCTCGTGGGGGTCGTCGTTGTAGACCTCGGTCGGAGCGCGTCTCGCTGCGTCGTTGTAGGCGATCGTCGTGGCCGCCTGAGCGGACTCGGCCTCGGCGTCAGCGGCGTGGATCTCACCCCCGACGAGGCCGGGCGGGAAGCCGGTGATCGCGCTGCCCGAGAAGACCCCGACGCTCCCGTCCAGCGTGCTCGGACCCGTGTTGACCACGGCCCGCCCGCCGACCACCGAGTAGCTTCCGGCGACGCCGAGGTCGACAGGGCTCTCCGCCGCGTACGCCCGCGGAGTCGCCGTCACGGCGGCAAGGCCGAGCAGGACGACCCCGGCCGCCAGGACGGCGGGGGCGGTGACGCGGGCGCGCGACGGACGGCGCGTGCGGGCAGGGCAGGACGGGGTGGCGCTGCGCATGGTGCCTCCGGGCTAGAGCCACCCCCGCGGCACCACGTCAGGTGGAGTCCCACCTCACGACGAAAAGGCCATGACGCCGGATCCTCTGACCGATCGATCTGGTCAGCGGCCCGCGACGGCCTGCTGCCAAGGTAGTGCACCTTTGCACTACCCGTGGCAACCCCGGGGACTGGCCTCGCCCGGCCGCCGCGCGACTCAGCCGATGTGCGGACGCAGCAGCGACTCGGTCGTCGCGCCCAGCCGGTCGGAGGCCGCGTTGGCCTGGTGCCAGTGCGGGTAGGTGAGCGGCTGCAGGCTGACCGCGTCGAGCTTCGCGACCTCGTCAGCGCTCAGCACGAGGTTCGCGGCCGCGAGGTTGTCGGTGAGCTGCTCCTCCGTCCGCGCACCGATGACCAGCGAGGTCACGGCCGGCTTGGTCAGCGTCCACGCCAGCGCGACCTGGGCGGCGGAGACGCCGTGGCCCTCGCCGATCTCGACCAGCAGGTCGATCGTGTCGTAGAGCTGCTCCTCGTTCTCCACGGGCGGCTCGCTCCAGCCCTGGAAGCGGCGAGTGCCCTCGGGGTCGTCCTGACCGCGGCGGTACTTGCCCGACAGCAGGCCGCCGGCGAGGGGGCTCCAGACGAGGATGCCGAGGCCCTGGTCGATCGAGACCGGGACGAGCTCCTTCTCCGCGTCACGCGCCTGGAGGGAGTAGTAGATCTGCTGGCTCACGAACTTCTCCGTCGCCGCCTTGTCGGCCGTCCACATCGCCTTCATCAGCTGCCAACCGGTGTAGTTGGAGGCGCCGATGTAGCGGACCTTGCCCGACTTCACGAGGGTGTCGAGCGCCGCCATGGTCTCTTCCAGCGGGGTCTGGCCGTCCCACTCGTGCACCTGGTAAAGGTCGATGTGGTCGGTGCCGAGGCGCTTGAGGCTGCCCTCGACCGCCCGGACGATGTGGTAGCGGGAGAGCCCGAGGTCGTTGGGGCCGTCGAGGTCCCCGATCTGCATGCGGACCTTCGTCGCGACGAGCACGTCGTCGCGGTCCGAGCCGAGCGCGGCGCCGAGGATCTCCTCGGACTGGCCGGCCGAGTAGACATCGGCGGTGTCGAAGAGGTTGACCCCGGCGTCACGGGCCAGGGAGATCTGACGGCGGGCACCGTCGACGTCGAGGTTGCCGACGGGCTGGGCCCAGCCGGTTCCGGCGAAGCCCATGGTGCCCAGGGTGATGGTCGAGACGCGGAGCCCGGAGGCTCCCAGCTGGCGGTAGTCCATCCGCTCAAACTAGACGGCTCCGCTCCTCTGGTCCCGGGCGGTTCAGTCCGGGCGGCTAGGACCGAGGCGGTCAGACGCCGGCGGTCCGCTCGACGCGGAGCGCCACCCCGGAACGGTCGCCGATCAGGCGGCGCAGCACCAGCAGCAGGTGCGGGTCGGTCTTGGGCCGTACGCGCAGCGCGAGCCGGTTGCGCCGGGACAGCTGGTCGAGGGAGACGAGAACCTCCTCGCCGTAACGGAGCCGCCCGTCGAAGTAGTCGTCGACCCGGCTCACCTCGTCGTCGGTGACGACGGCCACCGGCATGCCCGTCTTGGCGTCGGCCAGGATCGCGAGGGTCCGCGCCGGGCGGGCGTCCTCGAGCGGGTGCCCGGCCTCCGCCACCCGCAGCATCGCCTTCTGCGCCGAGCGGGTGATCCAGAGCGAGGAGTCGACGTCGTCGAGGACCTGGTCCGCGATCGTCTGCGCCGCGGACGGGAACCCGATCCGCCTTGCAGCCGAGGACATGGCCGCCAGCCGGGCAGGGTTGGCAAGAATCCGTTCGATCTTGGTCCCGACCGTCGTCTCGTAGTTGCAGCGGACGGCCGCGCCCTCCTCGGTGAGGAAGTCGCTGTTGCGCACCTCCTGGCCCGGGATCGGGTTGACCAGCGCCATCGGCAGGCCGACGGCCATGCACTCCGAGGACGAAAGCCCACCGGGCTTGCCCACGAACAGGTCCGCCACGGCCAGCAGCTCGGGCATCTCCGTCGTGTAGCCGATGACGCGGACCGACTCGTCGCCGAAGGTCTGGGCGTCGATCGAGGCCTTGAGCGCGGCGTTCCGGCCGCAGACCACCACCAGCTGGTGGGGCGTCGCGATGCGCCGGACCTGCGCCACGATCGCCTGGACGTAGTCGCCGCCCGCCGCGCCGGCGGAGATCAGGACGGTCGGCCGGTCGTCCCGCAGGCGGTGCTTGCGCAGCAGGGCCGTACGGTCGGCCGGCGCGTCGAGCCCGGCCCGGACCGGGATGCCGGACACCGTGAGGCGGCGCTCGGGCACCCCGATGGCGACGAGGTGGTCGCGGGTCTCCTCGCGCGCGACGAACATCCGCGTGAAGGCGCCCGCCAGCCACAGGCCCTGGAAGTCGTAGTCGGTCGTCACCGCGCTGACCGAGCAGTCGAGCGCACCCTGCGAGACGAGCAGCGACATGATCCGCAGCGGCAGGAAGTGCGTGCAGACGACCGTCGTCGGGCGGAACTCCTTGATCACCCGGACGGTGTCGAGGTTGTTGATGCGGTCCCACGCCTTCAGCGCACGGGCCATGTTGAACGGCTGGTCGCTCTTGTCGTACCCCCAGCCGACGAGCCAGGGCACGGTCTTCA
>NZ_JACHZG010000009.1 GCF_014193425.1 Microlunatus antarcticus
GACCAGGGCAGCACTTCCGCCCGCTGCGGAAGGCTGCCGCACCAGGTCTCTGTGCCGCACGCCGTTGATCCGATCAGTCATCCACGACCCCGGATCCGACGAACCCGGTTCGAACGAGTTTCAC
Source organism: Microlunatus antarcticus (assembly GCF_014193425.1). Classification (NCBI taxonomy): domain Bacteria; kingdom Bacillati; phylum Actinomycetota; class Actinomycetes; order Propionibacteriales; family Propionibacteriaceae; genus Microlunatus; species Microlunatus antarcticus. The sequence goes on from NZ_JACHZG010000009.1 coordinate 125, forward strand.
GCGGTCGTCAGTGTGCCAGTTCCGGGGCTCCCGCGGGAAGTTCGAAACGCAACCGTCTTATCGTCGGGCACACGGACGAGCCCGGAGGGGGCGCACGATGACGGTCGCGGCGGAGAAGGCACTGCTCGAGAAGGTCCCGACGGGCCTGTTCGTCGGAGGCGAGTGGCGGCCGGCGACGGCGGGTTCCACGTTCTCGGTCGAGGACCCGGCGACCGGGTCGGTGCTCGCCGAGGTCGCCAACGGCACGGCCGACGACGCAGCGGCCGCGCTCGACGCCGCCGTGGAGGCCGCCGGGTCCTGGGCTCGGACACCGCCCCGGGAACGTTCCGACATCCTGCGCCGGACCTTCGACGCGGTCCGCGCCCGGGCCGACGAGTTCGCGCTGCTGATGACGATGGAGATGGGCAAGCCGCTGGCCGAGGCCCGGGGCGAGGTCACGTACGGCAACGAGTTCCTGCGGTGGTTCTCCGAGGAGGCCGTCCGCATCGCGGGGCGGTTCGGCACCAACCCCGAGGGCACCGGCCGGATGATCGTGTCCCGCCACCCGGTCGGGCCGTGCCACCTGATCACGCCCTGGAACTTCCCGCTGGCCATGGCCACGCGCAAGATCGGGCCCGCCCTCGCGGCCGGGTGCACGGCCGTGGTCAAGCCGGCCGAGCTCACCCCGCTGACGACCCTGCTGCTGACGAGCGTCCTCGCCGAGGCCGGTCTCCCGGCCGGCGTGGTGAACGTCGTCACGACGACCGACCCGGGCGCCGTCTCGGGGACGATCATCGCCGACCCGCGCCTGCGCAAGCTCAGCTTCACCGGCTCGACGCCGGTCGGGCAGCGGCTGCTCGGGCAGGCGGCGAAGGGCGTCCTGCGGACGTCGATGGAGCTGGGCGGGAACGCACCGTTCCTGGTCTTCGCCGACGCGGACGTCGACGCGGCCGTCGAGGGCGCGATGCTGGCCAAGTTCCGGAACGTGGGCGAGGCGTGCACCGCCGCCAACCGGTTCGTCGTCGCGGCCGAGGTGGCCGACGAGTTCACCGCCAAGGTCACCGCCCGGGTCGAGGCCATGCGGGTCGGCCGGGGCACGGAGGACGGCGTCCAGATCGGTCCGCTGATCAACGAGGCCGCGCGCGAGAAGGCGGGGGCCCTGGTCGGCGACGCGGTCGACCACGGGGCCGAGATCGTCGTCGGCGGCCGTGCGGTCGACGGGCCGGGCACGTTCTACGCGCCCACCGTCGTGACGGGCGTACGACCCGGCAGCCGCATCCTGCGCGAGGAGATCTTCGGCCCGGTGCTGGCGATCGCCACGTTCGACGAGGAGGCGGAGGGCGTACGCCTGGCGAACGACACCGAGTACGGACTGGTCGCCTACGCGTACACCCGCGACCTCGCCCGCGGCCTGCGGCTCGTCGACGCCCTGCAGACCGGGATGGTGGGCCTCAACACCGGCGTCGTGTCCAACGCCGCCGCGCCGTTCGGCGGGGTCAAGCAGTCCGGGCTCGGCCGCGAGGGCGGCCTCGAGGGCCTCAACGAGTACCTGGACACCCGCTACACGCTCGTCCCCGACCCCTGGGCCTAGTCGCTCTCTCCGGACAGTGGTCGGTCCGGGGGCTCCTGAGGCCCCAGATCGAGGCCGGAGCGACCACTGGCCGGGAGGACGGGGCGGCCGCGCGCCGCTAGGGTCGGGCAGCGTGAACGCACCCCGCCCGGACCCCGACGACCTCGTCTTCCTCATCCGCCGCATCGCGGAGCTGGCCGTGGTCCACGGCCGCGTGACGCTGTCGTCCGGACGCGAGGCCGACTACTACGTCGACATGCGCCGGGTGACCCTCGACGGGCTGACGGCGCCGGTGATCGGACGGGTCATGCGCGCGTTGGTCGGTGACTGGACGTTCGACGCGGTGGGCGGGCTGACCCTCGGCGCCGACCCGGTCGCCACGTCGATGCTCCACGCCGCCGCCGCGGAGGCGAAGGTCCTCGACGCGTACGTGGTCCGCAAGTCCGAGAAGGCGCACGGGCTGCAGCGCCGGATCGAGGGGAGCCCGGTCGCCGGGCGGCGGGTGCTCGTGGTCGAGGACACCTCGACGACCGGGGCGTCCGCGCTCACCGCCGTCGAGGCGCTGCGGGCCGAGGGCGCCGAGGTGGTCGGCGTGGCCGTCGTCGTCGACCGGGACACCGGCGCCCGCGAACGCGTGCTGGCCGAGGGCCTGGACTACCGCTGGGCGGTGTCGGCGGCCGACCTCGGGCTGTCCTGATCGTCGCGCGGACCATCGCGAAGATCACCCGGGGTTCGGCCCGATGATCACCGCGAGCCGACCGGTGACCAAGGTCTGTGTCGGGCGGACCGGTCAACCCGTAGCCTGAACCGACCGAACCCCGGGAGGAACCGTGTCCGCGATCGTCATCGTGATCATCCTGCTCGTCCTGGTGGTGATCCTCGCCCTGGTCGGCTTCTCGATGTACAACGGCTTCGTCAAGGGCCGCAACACCATCCAGGAGTCCTGGCGCCAGGTCGACGTCGAGCTCAACCGGCGCTACGAGCTGCTGCCCAACTTGGTCGAGACGGTCCGCGCGTACGCGGCCCACGAGCGCAACACGCTCGAGGACGTCACCCGGCTGCGCAACCAGGCCGCGCAGATCTCGCAGTCCGACAGCGGCGGCCTGCCGAGCGCCCAGCGCTCGCAGGTGGAGGAGCAGCTCTCCGGCGCCGTGCGCAACCTGATCGTCAGCGTCGAGGCCTATCCCGACCTCAAGAGCAACCAGAACTTCCTCGCCCTGCAGTCGCAGCTGGTGGAGACCGAGGACCGGATCGCGAACGGTCGTCGCTACTACAACGCGAACGTGGCGGCGTACAACACCAAGGTCGAGTCCGTGCCGAGCAACATCATCGCGGGGATCGCCCACTTCGAGAAGGCCACGTACTTCGAGGTGAACGACCCGGCCGTGCGCCAGGCGCCGAGCGTCAGCTTCGGCGAGATCGCCTACCGCGGCGAGGGCGACCAGCCCGGGCAGTTCCAGCAGCCGCCGCAGCAGCAGTCGCTGCCGCCGGCGCAGCGCCCCGACGACCAGCTCCCGGACCCGCAGGCCTCCGGCGGCTACACGCCCCCGGCGTACGCCCCGCCGCCCCAGCAGGGCCAGGCGGGCCCGAGCGGTTACCAGCCGCCGCAGAACGGTCAGGCGCAGCCGGGCGGTCAGTCGGGCGGTCAGCCCGGCCCCGGCGGCTACCAGCCGCCGCAGACCTCGTAGGGCGGCCCCGGGCCGTCCGGGCTGCGCTCTCACGAGGAGCCTGGGCGCGCGTGAGGGGACCGTTACGGAGGGCTTACCCGACGGTCACGCGGCCGTGCCCGACGCTTGCTGGAGTGAGGACCAACGCTCCCCGGCCGGCGGTCGAGCACGACTCGGAGGTCCTCCTATGCCCCACCTCTTCTCGCCCCTGACGATCAAGGGCGTCACGCTGCGCAACCGCATCGGGATGTCGCCGATGACGATGTACCGCTCCGTCGACGGGAAGATGGACGACTACCACGTCTCCTACCTCGGGGCGCGGGCCGCCGGCGGCTTCGGGCTGGTGTTCCCCGAGCAGATCGCGATCACCCCCGACGGCCGGACGACCGTCAGCTGCGCCGGGATCTACGACGAGTCGCAGCTCGAGGGCCTCGCCCGGGTCTGCTCGATCATCACGTCGATGGGTGGCGTGCCCGCGATCCAGCTCGGCCACACCGGGCGCAAGGGCAGCCTGGTCACCCCGTGGGAGGGCGGATACATGCTGCCGCCGGACCACCCCAAGGGCTGGCAGACCAAGGGACCCTCGGCGATCGCGTACGGCGGGGACATGCCCTACGCCCCGGAGGAGCTGACGGTCGAGGAGATCCACGACCTCTACCGCGCGTACGCGCAGTCGGCCACCTGGGCGGTCGAGGTCGGGTTCGAGTGGATCGAGATGCACTACGCCCACGGCTACCTGGGCTCGTCGTTCTTCTCCCCGCTGGCCAACCACCGGACCGACCAGTACGGCGGCTCGCTGGCGAACCGGGCGCGGTTCCACCTCGAGGCCCTGGACGCCGTCCGGGCGGTCGTGCCCGAGCGCATCCCGCTGACCATGCGGCTCGGGTCGGACGACCTGAACCCGGAGGGCACCCAGTTCGACGACTCCGTGGTGGCGATCGGCTGGATGAAGGAGCACGGGCTCGACCTCGCCGACCTCTCCTTCGGCGGGAACACCGACGACATGCACGAGATGATCTTCAACCAGCCCCGCGCGTTCGTGGAGCGGGCGAACCGGGTCCGCACCGAGGTCGGCATCCCCGTCGCGGCCAGCTGGAACCTGGGCAAGCCGCAGAACGCCGACGACGTGATCAAGAACGAGCTGATCGACCTCGTGCTGCTGGGACGCCCCGCGCTGTCGAACCCGCACTGGCCGGTCTGGGCCGCCCGCGAGCTCGGCTACGACAACCCGTTCGGGCTGGTGCCCGAGGACTGGGGCTGGTGGCTGCGGAACCTCCGCGCCGACCAGGAGTCGCTCGGCTTCCCGATGGTCAGCGAGGAGACCGCCGGAGCGCCCGCCGCCGCGGCCGTGCAGACCCAGGGCCCGAAGGTGGCGACCGGTGCGGACGTCGAGCCCGGCGCGGCCACGCTGGACGGGGCTCCGTTGCACGTGGCCGCCTGAGGCCGCCCGGGGCCGGCTGTCGGCGGGGGCTAGCGTCGAGTGGTGACTGACGCTCAGCAGATGACCTACCGACAGCTCGGCACCTCCGGCCTCACGGTCTCGGTGGTGGGGATCGGGTGCAACAACTTCGGGGCCCGGATGGCCGACGAGGACGTGCCGAAGGTGGTCGACGCGGCCATCGAGGCCGGCGTGAACCTCTTCGACACCGCCGACATCTACGGCAATGCCGGGGGCTCGGAGACCCTGCTGGGCGCGGCGCTCAAGGGCAAGCGGGACCAGGTCGTGCTGGCGACCAAGTTCGGTGCGGACATGAAGGGATCGAACGGCCCGGACTGGGGCGTTCGCGGGTCCCGGCGCTACATCCGCCTCGCGGTCGAGGCGAGCCTGCGGCGCCTCCAGACCGACTGGATCGACCTCTATCAGATGCACATGCCCGATCCGCTCACGCCGATCGAGGAGACGCTCGCCGTGCTCACCGACCTGGTGCAGGAGGGCAAGGTGCGCTACCTCGGCTCGTCGAACTTCGCCGGCTGGCAGGTGCTCGACGCCGACTGGACGGCGCAGACGAGCGGGCTCGAGACCTTCGTGTCCGACCAGTCCGAGTACTCCTGGCTCTCCCGTGGCATCGAGGCCGAGCTCGTCCCGGCGCTCGAGCACACGGGCAAGGGCCTGCTGCCGTACTTCCCGCTGGCGTCGGGCCTGCTGACCGGCAAGTACAAGCGGGGGGCCGACGCGCCGGCCGGCAGCCGACTGGCCGCGCAGCCGGACCGGGTCGCCGAGGCGGACTTCGACACGATCGAGGCGTTGGAGAAGTTCGCGGCCGACCGTGGCGCGTCGATGCTCCAGGTCGCCGTCGGCGGGCTGGCGGCGATGCCGACCGTCGGGTCCGTCATCGCCGGCGCCACGTCGGTCGAGCAGGTCCGCAGCAACGTGGAGGCCGGCACCTGGGTGCCGACGAGCGAGGACCTCGCGGAGCTCCGCCGCCTCACCGACTGAGCCCGGCGGGCCGCGCTCTGCACGGGAAACCCCCGCCGACCGCACCAGATCTGGTGTGGTCGGCGGGGGTCTTTCACGTGAACGTGAAAATCCTGCGACGCGTGGGGCGGTTGATCCGAACGAGGCCCGAGGCCCCCGCGGAGACGCCTCAGTCGGTCGTCGTCCGCGCCGGGGCGTCGGGGCTGACGACCTCGTCGACCTCGCGTGCGACGCGGCGGCGGTGGAGCAGGAACTCGATGCCCATCGGGATCAGCGAGACGAGCACGATCAGCACGAGGACGGCGTCGATGTTGTTCTTGACCACCTCGACGTTGCCGAGGAAGTAGCCGAGGATCGTCACGCCGCAGGCCCACAGGACGCCGCCGATCGCGGTGTAGCCGATGAACTTGCGGAAGTCCATGCGGCTGACGCCGGCGACCAGAGTCACGAACGTCCGCACGATCGGCACGAACCGGGCCAGGACCAGGGCGCGGGAGCCGTAGCGGTCGAAGAAGGCGTGGGTCTGCACGACGTACTTGGGGTTGAGGATGCGCCCGACGATCCCGGAGCGCGGCTTGAAGAGCGGCGGGCCGATCAGGCGCCCGAGCCAGTAGCCGGTGACGTTCCCGGCGACCGCGGCGACGGTCAGCACGACGCACACGAACACCATCGAGTGCGGCACGACGCCGGCGGCGGTGAGCAGCCCGACGGTGAAGAGCAGGGAGTCACCGGGCAGGATGGCGAACAGCCCGCACTCGGCGAAGATGACGAACGCGACCCCCCACAGGGCCCAGGGCCCGAAGGACCGGACCAGCTGTTCCGGGTCCATCCAGGACGGCAGCAGCAGCGGCAGCAGGCCTACGAGGTCAGCGGTCACGTGAGCAGACGCTACCGTCGGATGCTGTGCGCCCGCTGTACGACGACGCGTCCGATTCCTCGGACGTGCCCGCCCCGGACCCGACCGTCGGGCCCGGCGTGGGCCCGTACGAGGGCGAGTGGCCGACCGAGGCGTGGTTCGACCCCGAGCTGCTCGAAGCCGGCGACCGGCGCAACGTGCTGGACCGCTACCGCTACTGGCGCCTCGACGCGATCGTCGCCGACCTCGACACCCGGCGCGCGCCGCTGCACGTGGCGATCCAGAACTGGGAGCACGACTTCAACATCGGCTCCATCGTGCGCACGGCCAACGCCTTCAACGTCGCGGCCGTGCACATCGTCGGGCGCCGCCGCTGGAACCGTCGCGGCGCGATGGTCACCGACCGCTACCTCCACGTGGAGCACCACGCGGACGTCGAGGGCCTGGTCGGAGCCGCGCGGGCGGCCGGGCTGAGCCTGGTCGGGGTCGACAACCTCCCGGGCGCGGTGCCGCTGGAGCCGACCGAGCTGCCGCGGTCCTGCTGCCTGGTCTTCGGCTCGGAGGGCCCCGGGCTGACCCCGGAGATGGTGGCCGCCTGCGACCGCCTCGTGGCCATCAGCCAGCACGGCTCGACCCGCTCCCTCAACGCCGGCGCGGCCGCGGCGATCGCGATGTACCACTGGTCGCGACGGTGGGCGGGGGAGGACCCGGGCTGAGCGGACCCTGTGCGAGCGCCCCACGGGCCACGCATACTGGTCCGTACTGGTCCAGACCACTCGGCGTGGCTGGTCCGCCGGACGAGGAGGTCCCCGAGATGGCCCAGGAACGTCGTTCGAGCGCGCTGTCCGACCACTACAGCCGCCCGGCCTCGGTGACGCCGACCAAGCGTGCGCAGGTCCGCGGGATCCTCGAGCACGAGATCGACTCCGAGCTCTCGCCTGGCGACGCCATCCCGTCCGAGCGGGCGCTCGTGACCCGGCTGGGCGTCAGCCGCGTGACCGTCCGCCAGGCGATCGCCGACCTCGTCGAGGGCGGCGTCCTGGAGCGGGTGCACGGCAAGGGCACCTACGTCACCGGTCCGCAGGTCGACTCGCGGTTGCACCTCACCTCCTTCTCCCGCGAGATGCGCGACCGCGGCCTGCTGCCGGCCACGGTGGTGCTCTCGGCGCGGGAGGAGCCCGCCGACGACGAGGTCGCGTACGGCCTGCGCATCCGGCCCGGGCGGAACGTCGTCCGCGTCGAGCGGCTGCGCACCGCCGACGGCACCCCGATGGCGTACGAGGTCGGCAACTACCCGTCGGCCCTCTTCCCCGGGCTGCTGGACCGCGAGCTCGGCTCGCTCTACGACGTCTTCGCCAGCGAGTACGGCGTCGTCGTCACCAGCGGCGAGCAGACCGTCCGGGCCGAGGCCGCCGACGCGCACCAGGCGCGCGTGCTCGGGATCGCCAAGCGCGCGCCGATGCTCGTGCAGGAACGCGTCACCTACGCCGGCGACCGGGTCGTCGAGCTGGCGACGTCGGCCTACCGGGCCGACCGTTACCGGATCCACATGGCGATCACCCCGCGCGGGCCCCGGGAGAGCTGAGCACGACCCGACCCGGGCGCTCCCGGCGTCGGGCACCATGGAGGCGTGAGCTTCGCGAGCGTGGCACCCGGGCCGGCCGGACCCGTCCCCGTCGGACCCATCGCCGAGCTCCTGCTGCCGTACGACCCCCAGACCCTGGCCCAGACCGTGGGCAAGCGCCGCCGCCGGCTGATCGGTCGACTCATCAGCCTCGCGATCAGCCTGGCCATCCTCGGCGGGATCTACGCCTGGCAGCACCGCACGATCGCGGAGCAGGGCGGGGCGTACTGGGTCTTCTCCGGCATCGTCCTCGGGCTCACGCTCGTCTGGACCCTGGTCGTGCTGCTGGGCTTCCTGCGCGCGCGCAAGGAGCTCCGGACGGTGCCGGCGGGCATCGCCGTGCGGATGGGCCGCCCCGGCGTCGTCGTCGCGAACGCCTTCGCCCGCTGGACCGACGTCGAGGGGCTCGAGGTCGTCCCCGGCGGGATCGCCCGGGCGGACCGGCTGCGGCTGCGCACCCGGGCCGGGGCGGTCGGGCTCGTCCCGCTCGACCAGGTGGTCGTGCACCCGGCGACGCTCGACGGCACGGCGCGGGCCTACTCCGCCGGACGCCAGGGTGTCGACCTCTCCCGCCTGGACAATTAGTCTCATCCGCGCCCGGTCGCTGCCCCGGGATCTGGTGTCTTCCTCCTCGCTCGTCACGACGGAGAAGCGTTGTCGTGACTCCCTCGTCGTCCAGACACCAGAGGGGGCGCTCCCTACCCGACGCTCATGAGGGCGGGGTAGCTGGTAGTCCGCGTCGCCCGCACACGCCTGCTCCTGCCAGACTGGACCGGATGGTCATCGCCCTGAGGTGGTGACAGGTCCAGCACGACCGACACAGGCCGACAACCGAAAGGGGCACCCATGCCCATCGCCACTCCTGAGGTCTACGCGCAGATGTTCGACGCGGCCAAGGCGGGTTCCTTCGCCTACCCCGCGATCAACGTCAGCTCCTCGCAGACGCTGAACGCCGCCCTGCAGGGCTTCACCGAGGCCGGCTCCGACGGCATCATCCAGATCTCCACCGGCGGCGCGGAGTACGCGTCCGGCCCGACCGTCAAGGACAAGGTCACCGGCTCGGTCGCGCTCGCGACGTACGCCCACGAGGTCGCCAAGAACTACCCGGTGACGGTCGCGCTGCACACCGACCACTGCCCCAAGAACAACCTGGACAGCTTCGTCCGGCCGCTGCTCGAGATCTCCACCGAGCGCGTCAAGAACGGCGGCCTGCCGCTGTTCCAGTCGCACATGTGGGACGGCTCGGCCGTCGAGCTCGAGGAGAACCTGCAGATCGCCGAGGAGCTGCTCGCCAAGTGCGCGGCGGCCAACATCATCCTCGAGATCGAGGTGGGTGTCGTCGGCGGCGAGGAGGACGGCGTCAGCCACGAGATCAACGAGAAGCTCTACACGACCGTCGGCGACGGCCTGCGCACCGTCGAGGTCCTTGGCACCGGCGAGCAGGGCCGCTACCTGACCGCGCTGACCTTCGGCAACGTGCACGGCGTCTACAAGCCCGGGTCGGTCAAGCTGCGTCCGGAGGTCCTCAAGGACATCCAGCAGCAGGTCGGCGACAAGGTCGGCAAGCCGAACCCGTTCGACCTCGTCTTCCACGGCGGCTCCGGCTCCACGCTCGAGGAGATCCAGGCCGCGGTCGACTACGGCGTCGTCAAGATGAACATCGACACCGACACGCAGTACGCGTTCACCCGCCCGGCCGCCGGCCACATGTTCGCCAACTACGACGGCGTCCTGAAGGTCGACGACGAGGTCGGCAACAAGAAGGCGTACGACCCCCGCGCCTGGGGCAAGCTGGCCGAGGCCGGCATGGCCAAGCGCATCGTCGAGGCCTGCGAGCACCTCCGCAGCTCCGGCACCTCCCTGACCGCCAAGAGCTGATCCCAGGGGTCGCCGGACGGCGTCGACCCTCCTGCTCGAGGAAACGCTGTCTCCCGACACCCGCGCTGCGCGTGGACCGGTCGGGAGTCAGCGTTTTCTTCGTCTGCGGGGAAGCCGGGGCGGGGGAGGGGTGTGGCGCCGCCGTCGGCGGCGGGCCGGCACTCTCTAGGCTGGAGCACGTGACCACCGACGTCCGCTCCGGGCCAGCGCCGCTGTCCCGGGTGTGGACGCCGCGGGGTGTGATCGCAGAGGACCTGCAGGGCGAGGACCTCGGTGACGTCCTCGAGATGCACTCCGACGCGTACGCGTGGTGGGTGCTGCCCAAGGGCGACGGCTACGGCGAGCGCGAGCTGCGCGGAGCGGCGGAGGCCATGGGCCTCGACGGCCTGGTGATCAAGGACCTGCTCGCGCAGGACGGCCGGGCCAAGTTCGAGGAGGTCGGGCCCGCCCGGATCATCACCACGAACGTCGTCGCGCTCGACCGCGAGCGGGTCGAGCTCCGCAGCCACCCGATGTCGGTGGTCGTGACCGAGCGCATCCTCATCTGCCTCGTCGACCCGACGCCGGACTTCCGGCCGAACGACCTCTTCACCTCCCATGCCGACGTGCTCACCACGGGGGGCACCGACGCCGCGCTGCGCGAGCTGATGATCGCGGTCCTCAACACCTACGAGAACGTGGTCACGTGGATGGAGGAGGCCAGCGACGCGCTCGCCAGCCAGCTCTTCGCCCTCGAGCCGCTGAGCCGGCCCGAGCAGCTGCGCGCGTTCCGGCTCCGCACGGTGCTGTCGCAGCTCCACCGGGTCACCGACCCGATGCGGACGGTGATGGCCGACGCCGCGGCCAACCCGCCCACCCCCGCGGGCAAGAAGACGTCCGGCGCGACCCAGGTCCGGCGCCGCTGGACCATGATCGACGAGCGGCACACCCGGGTCGCGAACGGCGTCGACGCGCTGCGGGAGTCGCTGCAGGCCGTCGTGCAGACGAGCCTCTCCCTGTCCGACGCGCAGGGCAACGACACGATGAAGAAGCTCTCGGGCTGGGCGGCGATCATCGCCGTCCCGACCCTGGTGAGCAGCTTCGTCGGGATGAACGTCGCCTTCCCGCTCGAGAGCACGCGCGCCGGCTTCTGGGTCGCGCTCGCGCTGATGGTCGTCGTCGCGGCCGTGCTCTACGTGGTGTTCAAGGTCAAGCGCTGGGTCTGAGGGTGGGGGTGGGGGTCACTAACCTCGCACCATGAGCGACCGCACCCGAGAGAACCTGATGGCGCACGGCCCGGGCACCCCCGACACCCTGCTGCCGGTCGACCCGGCCGCCGCCGAGCTGGCCGGCACCCCGGACCCCGCGCAGGTCGTCGCCGCGGTGCGCACGCACCCCGAGTCGTCGCTGGCCTGGGCCCTGCTCGCCGAGCGGGCCCTCGCGCAGGGCACCGACAGCGCCGACGTCGAGGCGTACGCCTTCGCGCGGACGGGCTACCACCGCGGCCTCGACGCGCTGCGGAAGTCGGGCTGGCGCGGGGCCGGGCCGGTCCCGTGGGAGCACGAGCCCAACCGCGGCTTCCTCCGCGCGCTCTGGGCCCTCTCCGTCGCCGCCGGCCGCTTCGGCGAGCTGGTCGAGGAGGAGCGCTGCGCCCAGTTCCTGCGCGACTCGTCGGGCACCGCGTACGCGGCCCTCTCCAAGCACTAGACCGGCGGATCGCGCACGGGCCCCCGGTCCGGTAAAGTCCGAGCGCAAGAGTCCCCCAGGCACCCGCCTGAGGGACTTCACTTCGTCGGCGCGGACGTGCGTCTCGAAAAGGCGGCGATCACATGCCGGGCATCGTTGTGGTGGGGTCCCAGTGGGGCGACGAGGGCAAGGGCAAGGCCACCGACGAGCTGGGGGACCGGGTCGACTTCTGCGTCCGCTACTCCGGCGGCAACAACGCGGGTCACACGATCGTCGTGGGGGGCGAGCGCTACGCGCTGCACCTGCTGCCCTCGGGCATCCTCAACCCCAACTGCGTCCCCGTCATCGGGAACGGCGTGGTCGTGGACCTCGACGTGCTGTTCTCCGAGGTGGACGGGCTCGAGGCCCGGGGCGTCCACGCGGAGAACTTCCAGATCTCGGCCAACGCGCACCTGATCGCGCCCTACCACCAGGTCATCGACAAGGTGACCGAACGGTTCCTGGGCAAGCGCCGCATCGGCACGACCGGGCGCGGCGTCGGCCCGGCGTACGCCGACAAGGTCAACCGCATCGGCCTGCGCGTCCAGGACCTCTTCGACCCCGAGCTGCTCGCGGCGAAGGTCGAGGCGTCGCTCGAGCAGAAGAACCACCTGCTGGCCAAGATCTACAACCGGCGCGCGATCGACCCCGGCGAGGTCACGGAGCACCTGCTGTCCTTCGCCGACCGGGTGGGCCCGCACGTCGTGGACGTCTCCCGGGTCCTCAACGACGCTCTCGACGCCGGTCAGGTCGTGCTGTTCGAGGGCGCGCAGGCGCACCACCTCGACGTCGACCACGGCACGTACCCGTACGTCACCTCGTCCAACCCGGTCGCGGCCGGCGCCTGCGTGGGCACCGGGGTCGGGCCGACCCGGATCGACCGCGTCATCGGCATCGCCAAGGCCTACACGACCCGCGTGGGCGAGGGGCCGATGCCGACCGAGCTGCTCGACGAGGACGGCGAGCGGCTGCGTCAGGCGGGCGCGGAGTTCGGCACGACCACCGGTCGGCCGCGGCGCTGCGGCTGGTTCGACGCGATCGTGGTCCGTACGGCCGCCCGGGCGAACGCCTTCACCGACATCTTCCTGACCAAGCTCGACATCCTCACCGGCTGGGAGCGGATCCCGGTCTGCACCGGCTACGAGGTCGACGGCGTGGTCCACGACTCGATGCCGCTGACCCAGGGCGAGTTCACCCGCGCGGTCCCAGTCTACGAGGAGCTGGACGGCTGGAGCGAGGACATCAGCGGGTGCCGCTCGTTCGACGACCTGCCCAAGAACACGCAGGCCTACGTCAAGCGCCTCGAGGAGCTCTGCGGGGCGCCGATCTCCGGCATCGGCGTCGGCCCGGACCGCGAGCAGTCGATCGTGATCCGGCCGCTGCTGTGACCGGACGTCTCGCTCTACCCGTCCACGCCCGATTCATGCGGGCGTCGAAGGAAATTATTCTCTAGGCTGGCGGCATGACGCGCCGCGCCACTGCTCAGGACGTCGCCGATCTGGCGGGCGTCTCGCGGAGCGCGGTCTCGCTGGTGCTCAACGGCCGCGCCGACGGGAACATCTCGCGGGTCAAGCAGGAGGCCGTCCGCGACGCGGCCCTGCAGCTGCACTACACCCCGAACGCGGTCGCGCTCAGCCTGCGCAGCAAGCGCACGGAGACCATCGGCGTGCTGACCTGGCCCGACCACCGCCAGATGCCGCTGGCCCTGCTCGGGGCGGTCTACCGGGCCGCCAGCAGCGCCGGCTACCTGCTGATGATGGTGGACGCGCAGGAGCGGCCGTGGCAGGTGGACGCGCTGCTGGACCGCCGGGTCGACGGCTTCATGGTCGTCGCGCCGGAGCTGGCCGACTTCGCCGTCCCCGAGCCCGTGTCCAACGTCCCGACCGTGATGGTCAACTGCTTCGACCCGTCGCTCGGCGCCTCGTCGCTCGTGCCCGACGAGGTGGGGGCGGGGGCCAGCGCCGCGCAACGCCTGATCGAGTCGGGCCACCGCGAGCTGGGCGTGGTGGCCGGTCGCGAGGGCCTCGCCTCGGAACGTCGCGTGCAGGGGGTCGAGCGGGCGGCCCAGGGCGCCGGCCTGGCCCGCCCCGTCGTCGTCCGTGCGGGGCACTCGATCGACGACGGTTACCGCGCGGCACGGGAGCTCCTGGAGTCCGACCAGGTGCCGAGCGCCCTCGTCTGCACGCACGAGCGCCTGGCCCTGGGGGTCCTGCTGGCCGCGTCGGACGTCGGGCTGAGCGTGCCGGAGGACCTGTCGCTCGTGAGCCTGGACGACGGGGAGAACCTGGCCGCCCGGCTCGTCCCGAGCGTCGACCTCGTCGAGCGGCCCGACCCGGTGATCGCCACCCACGCCCTCGAGCTCCTCGTGGACCAGCTCCGCCACGGCGGCCACTCGGCGGTCCGCCGGCTCACCTTCGTCTGCCCCGTACGCCGGGGGGCCTCCGTCGCCCCGCCCCGCCTCCGCGCCCTCAACGCCGGCTGAGCCCGCACGCCCTGAGCCGAGAACGCTCCCTGAGCCTGTCGAAGGGCCTCGAAGAGGTTGGCGTTCTCCTGGGCGCCGACCCGCTCAGGGCAGACCGAGCGACCAGGCCTCGACCACGCCCGGGTCCGCGTCGACGTACCAGCGGCTCGTGGTCGTCGGGTAGGCGCGCTCGGTGCGCGTCGCGCCACCGCGGAACAGCTCGACGAGGCTTCCGTCGACCAGGACCGTCGTCGGGGCCTCGCCCGACCCGCCGATGTCGAGCGCGAAGAGCTCCCGCCCGTCGTCGACGAGGCGAAGCCGGGCCGTGCAGATGGAGAGAAGCTCGAACGCGGCGACCTCCACGGCCCCGTCCGGGGCCGGCTCGAGGGACCCCGTACGCAGGCCGCGCAGCTCCGCCGCGGGTCGGGCGCCGAGCACCCCGTCGTCGAGGGACAGCTCGCGGGGGAACGTGAGCACGCCGGCCCAGCCTGCCGCGCGGACCTGGTCCTCGGTCCGACCGACCTCCCACGCCCAGCCCCAGACCAGGACGCGGTCGCCGTCGGGCAGGACCTGCGGTGCGTAGAAGGCCGACCCGTCGTCGAGCACCCCGCCCGACGAGGCCACGAACCTCAGCGCCGGCCCGTCCGGCTGCAGGTCGCCGACCAGGTAGCGCACCCCGGCCAGCTGGTGGTGCCCGTCGACCCAGCGCCACAGCGAGAGCACGAGCACCCAGCGCTCGGCGCCGGTCCGGAGGTCCGGGAGCCGGAACAGGTTCGGGCACTCCCAGATGTTCGCCTCGGCCACGACGGCCGCGACCGGGTCGTCGTCGGTGAGCAGCGCACCCAGGTCGACCCAGTGCTCGAGGTCGTCGGCGGCCCAGAGCAGCAGCTGCGGGCGACCGTGCCGCGCGCCGGCGCCCTGGACGACGTAGCGGTGCCCGTCGACCCGGACGACGAACGGGTCTCGGACCTCCTCGATGCCCTCGGGGAACGGCGGGCCGGCGACGAAGCGGTCGCCCGGGGTCCAGCGGAGCAGCGACCGGTCGCTGCGGGCGAGCAGCGCGCCGGCGTTAGGGGCCTGGTCGGGCACGGCGGTGAGCACCGCCGTCGGGACGCCGTCGTCGTCGGTGACGCACCCGCTCCAGCACCCGGCCGCGTCGAGCTTGCCGGCCCTCGGCACGAGCGCGACAGGGTGCTCGGACCAGGTCAGCAGGTCGGTCGAGCTGGCGTGGCCCCAGTGGATCCGGTCGTGGACCGGCTCGTCCGGGTTGTGCTGGAAGAAGACGTGGTAGGTCCCGTCGACCTTGGCCAGACCGTTCGGGTCGTTGAGCCACCCACGACGCGGCCGGACGTGCAGGAACGGGAAGTCAGGACCGGGCGCGGTCTCGGGCATCGCAGCACCATAGTTCTCGCGAGCCCGACTGAGTAGGCTCCCGGAACGTGCCCGCACCGCTCCGCGTCCTCGTCCTCGGCTCCGGGGGCCGTGAGCACGCGCTCGCCCTGGCCCTCGCCCGCGACCCCCAGGTCGTCGCGGTGCACGTGGCGCCGGGCAACCCCGGGACCGCGGAGGTGGCGACCAACCACGCGGTCGACCCGCTCGACGGTGCCGCGGTCAGCGCGCTCGCCGTACGGCTGGGCGTCGACCTCGTCGTGGTCGGGCCCGAGGCCCCGCTGGTCGCGGGCGTCGCGGACGCGGTTCGCGTGCGCGGCATCGCCTGCTTCGGGCCCTCGGCCGCGGCCGCCCAGCTCGAGGGCAGCAAGGCCTTCGCCAAGGACGTGATGGAGCTGGCCGGGGTGCCGACCGCGGCCTCGCGCCTCTGCCGGGACGCCGACGAGGTCGCTGCGGCGCTCGACGCGTTCGGGCCGCCGTACGTGGTCAAGGACGACGGGCTGGCGGCGGGCAAGGGTGTCGTCGTCACCGACGACCGGGACGCCGCGCTGGCCCACGCCGCCGGCTGCGACCGGGTCGTCGTCGAGGCCTACCTCGACGGGCCGGAGGTCAGCCTCTTCGCCGTCACCGACGGCACGACGGTCCGGGCCATGCAGCCGGCGCAGGACTTCAAGCGCGTCGGCGCGGGCGACACGGGCCCGAACACGGGCGGCATGGGCGCGTACACGCCGCTGCCCTGGGCGCCCGCCGACCTGGTCGAGGACGTGACCCGCCGGGTGCTCGAGCCGACCGTGGCGGAGATGGCGCGGCGCGGGGTGCCCTTCAGCGGCCTCCTCTACGCGGGGCTCGCGCTCACGTCGTCGGGGATGCGGGTGGTCGAGTTCAACGCCCGGTTCGGCGACCCGGAGACGCAGCCGCTGCTGGCCCGCCTCGAGACCCCGCTCGGCGGGCTGCTGCACGCCGCGGCCACCGGCCGGCTGGCCGACGAGCCCGAGCTGGTGTGGTCGGACGCGTCCGCGGTCGGCGTCGTGCTGGCGGCCGAGAACTACCCCGGCACGCCGGTGACCGGCGGCGTCCTGACCGGGCTCGCCGAGGCGGCGGCGGACGGCGCCCTGGTCGTCCAGGCTGGGACCGCCTCCGGGCCGGACGACGACGTCGTGAGCAGCGGCGGCCGGGTGCTCACGGTTGTCGGCACCGGGCCGGACCTGGCTGCGGCGCGCGAGGTCGCGTACGCCGGGATCGCCCGGATCGGTCTCGAAGGTTCCTTCTACCGCCACGACATCGCCGAGGAGGCCGCGCGATGAGCGTGCCCAACGTGCTCGCCAACCGCTACGCCTCGCCCGAGATGCGGGCGGTGTGGTCGCCGGAGAACAAGGTCGTCGCGGAACGTCGCCTGTGGATCGCCGTCCTCGCGGCGCAGCGCGACCTGGGCGTGGACTTCGGCGGGGCCGACCCGGACGAGGTCATCGCCGCGTACGAGCGGGTGATCGACGACGTCGACCTCGCCTCCATCGCCGCGCGCGAGCGGGTCACCCGCCACGACGTCAAGGCGCGGATCGAGGAGTTCAACGCGCTCGCCGGCTTCGAGCAGGTGCACAAGGGCATGACCTCGCGCGACCTCACCGAGAACGTCGAGCAGCTCCAGATCCGCTCGGCGCTGGAGATCGTGCGGGACCGGGTCGTCTCCGCGCTCGTCCGGCTGGGAGAGCGCGCGGCGGAGTACGCCGACCTGCCGATGGCCGGCCGCTCGCACAACGTCGCGGCCCAGGTCACGACGCTGGGCAAGCGCTTCGCGACGGTGGCGAACGAGCTGCTCGTCGCGTACGCGCGGGTCGAGGAGCTGCTCGCGCGCTACCCCCTGCGCGGCATCAAGGGCCCGGTCGGCACGGCGCAGGACATGCTCGACCTGGTCGACGGCGACGCGGAGCGGCTCGCGGCCCTCGAGCAGCGGGTCGCCGAGCACCTCGGCTTCGCGAACGTGCTCGTCAGCACCGGGCAGGTCTACCCGCGCTCGCTCGACTACGAGGTCGTCACCGCGCTGGCCCAGGTTGCCGCGGCCCCGTCGAACCTGGCCACCTCGATCCGCCTGATGGCCGGGCTCGAGCTCGTGACGGAGGGCTTCCAGCCGGGCCAGGTCGGCTCCAGCGCGATGCCGCACAAGATGAACACGCGCTCCTGCGAGCGAGTGAACGGCCTAGCGGTCGTCGTGCGCGGCTACGTCTCCATGGTCGGCGAGCTCGCCGGCGACCAGTGGAACGAGGGCGACGTCTCCGACTCGGTCGTCCGCCGCATCGCGCTCCCGGACGCGTTCTTCGCGATCGACGGGCTGTTCGAGACGTTCCTGACCGTGCTCGCCGACTTCGGCGCGTTCCCCGCGGTGATCGAGGCCGAGCTGCGTCGCTACCTCCCGTTCCTCGCCACCACCAAGGTGCTGATGGCCGCCGTGCGCCACGGCACCGGTCGCGAGACCGCGCACGAGGCGATCAAGGAGCACGCGGTCGCCGTGGCGCTGGGCATGCGCGAGACCGGTGGCGGCAACGACCTGGTCGACCGGCTGGCCGCCGACGACCGCCTGGGCATGAGCCACGAGGCCCTCGACGCCGCGCTCGCTGACCCGATCGACCTCACCGGTACCGCCCGGGCCCAGGTCGCCACGCTCGTCGCCCGGATCGCCGACGTCGCCGCCACCCACCCCCGCGCCGCCGCGTACGAGCCGGGCCCGGTCCTCTAGAGTTCGAGCCACTCCCTCCCGACCGGGCCTCCGGGCACGGGCCGGCGCGAGCTCCGCGAACGCGCCGAGGGGGAGGGGGACCGCCGTGCTGCGCGCACTACCGGCGCTGGCTGGCGCCGAGCTCCGGCGCTACAGCAGCTATCGCCTCGCCGTGTGGGCCGGGGTGGTCACCAACTCGGTCTTCGGCCTCATCCGCGCGAGCGTCCTGCTCTCCGCCGTCTCCGCGGCCGGCGGCCGCCTCGCCGGCTACGACACCGGCCAGGCGTCAACGTACGTCTGGCTCGGTCAGGGTCTCCTCGCCGCCGTGGCCATCTGGCCCTGGAGCGAGATCGCCGACCGGGTGCGCACCGGCGACATCGCCGTGGACCTCGCCCGCCCCGTCGACCTCCAGCTCGGCTGGTGGGCCCGGGACCTGGGGCGGGCCGCGTTCCTGCTCCCGGCTCGTGGTCTGCCGCCGCTGGTCGTCGGGGCGCTGCTCGTCGGCGTCGAGCTGCCCGGGTCGTGGCTCGCCTACCCGCTCGGTGCCCTCAGCGTGCTGCTGGCCGTGAGCGTGAGCTTCCACCTGCGCTTCGTCCTGAACCTCGTGGCCTTCTGGACCGTCGACGTGCGCGGCTACCTGAGCTTCTACTTCGTCCTCGTCGGCCCCCTGAGCGGGGTGCTGGTCCCGGTGCACGTGCTGCCGGCCTGGTTGCGGACGGTGGCCTACGCGACACCGTTCCCCTCGATGATCCAGGCCCCGATCGACGTACTCGGCGGCCGGGTGACGGGCGTCGACGCCCTCCCGGTCCTGCTCGCGCAAGCCGCCTGGCTCGCGGGCCTCGTCCTCCTCGGCCGCGTGGTCATGCACCGTGCCCTCCATCGGCTGGTCGTCCAGGGTGGCTAGGACCGCCAGCCCGGTGTCCGTCCTGGTCGCCTCGCGGATCCGGTCGCAGCTCGCCTACCGGGCCAGCTTCTGGACCGACGTGGCGACCTCGGCGGGGGTCGGGGTGATCGAGTACGTCGAGATCTACGCGTTGCTGAGCTCGGTCCCGGTGCTCGGCGGCCTCGACCTCGTCCAGGCCACCCTGGTGTACGCCCTCGCCAACCTCGGCTTCGCGCTGGCCGACCTCGTCTTCGGCTCGCTCGACACCATCCCGACCCTGCTGCGGGCAGGACAGCTCGAGGCGCTGCTCGTCCGGCCGCTCCCGCTGATGCTGCAGCTGGTCGCCTCGGACTTCCAGCTGCGCCGGCTCGGACGGGCGGTGGCCAGCGTGGTGATCCTCGCCGTCGTCGTGCCGCTGGCCGACGTCGACTGGACCGCAGGACGGGTCTACCTCCTCCTCGTCACGCCGCTGGCCGGTGCGGCGATCTACGGCGCCCTCTTCGCCGCCGCCGGCGGCCTCCAGTTCTTCGTGGTCGACGGCGCCGAGATCACGAACTCGTTCGTCTACGGCGGCGGGTACGCGGGGCAGGTGCCCGGCAGCGTCCTGCTGGCCCCGCTGCGCGCGTTCTTCACCTTCGTCGCCCCGGCGACGCTCACCGGCTACCTGCCAGCCCTCGTCCTGCTCGGGCTCCCCGGGCCGGCGCTGCTGCCCGCCTGGTTGGGGTGGTGCGCGCCGCTGTTCGCCGTGTGGGCCTGGGTGCTGGCGGCGCTGGCCTGGCGCGGCGGCGTACGCCACTTCACCGGAGCCGGCGGATGAGCGGACCGATCATCGAGCTCGCCGACCTCCGCCGCAGCTTCGTCGTGCGGCGGAAGGTCGGACGTCTGCGGCGGGAGCGCACCGAGGTTCGGGCGGTCGACGGCATCAGCCTGCGCGTCGAGCCCGGGGAGTCCGTGGGCTACATCGGGGCGAACGGCGCCGGCAAGTCGACGACGATCAAGATGCTCACGGGCATCCTCGTCCCGACCTCCGGCTCGGTGCGCACCTGCGGGCTGGATCCCGTGCCGCAGCGGCGGCGGCTGGCGGCCGAGATCGGTGTCGTGTTCGGCCAGCGGAGCCAGCTCTGGTGGGACCTGCCGCTGCGCGACTCGTTCCGCGTCCTCGGTGCGCTGCACCGCCTCGACGCCGGGGTGGCGCACAGGCGTTCCGCCGAGCTGGTGGACAGGCTCGACCTCGAACGGCTGCTGGACACCCCGGTGCGGCAGCTGTCGCTCGGCGAGCGGATGCGCGGCGAGGTGGCGGCGGCGCTTCTCCACCGGCCGCGGCTGCTCGTGCTCGACGAGCCCACGATCGGGATGGACATGATCAGCAAGGAGCGGCTCCGCCGGTTCCTGGTCGAGCAGCGGGAGGCGTCGGGGACGACGCTGCTGCTCACCACGCACGACATGAGCGACATCGAGCGGCTCTGCGACCGGGTGCTCGTGGTCGACCGGGGCCGGCTGGTGCACGACGGCACCCTCGCGGGGCTCGCCGAGACGGTGGCGCTCGACCGGGTGCTGGTGGTCGACCTGCCCGGCCCGCACCCCGACCTCGTCGTCCGCGACGTGCGCCACGTCGACAGCGAGCTCGACGGTCAGCGCCAGCGGCTCGCGTTCGACCCGCGCCGGACGACGGCCGCGCGGGTGCTGTCCGACGTGAGCGCGCAGGTCGAGGTGGTCGACCTGACCCTGAGCGAGCCCGCGATCGAGGACGTGGTGCAGACGCTCTACGCCCGACCCACCGAGGAGCCCGTCGACTGATCTCTCGTCAGAGGTCTTGCCAGCGACAAGTTGCCGCCGGTAAGTTATCCGGATGAGCCTGGTCGAACGGTCGTACCACCACGGGGACCTCCGGGCCCAGCTGTTGAGCCGCGCCGCGGAGATGGTCGCCCGGGACGGGGCCGAGGCGTTCAGCCTGCGGGCCGTCGCGGCCGAGCTCGGCGTCAGCCACACGGCGCCGCGGCACCACTTCGGGGACAAGCAGGGCGTCTTCACGGCTCTGGCGACCCAGGGCTACGTGCTGCTCGGCGAGGCGCTGGAGACGGCAGCACCCCTGGGCTTCCGGGAGGTCGGGGCCGCGTACGTGCAGTTCGCGGTCAGCCACCCCGGCCACTTCGCGGTCATGCACGCCCCCGACCTCGTGCACGGGCAGGATCCGGGGCTCGTCGCGACGTCGACCCGGACCAACCGGCAGCTCGTCGACGGGGTCGTCGCCGTCGCCCCCGGTAGGCGCGAGGAGGTCGCGGTCAGGGCGGCGGCCGCTTGGGCCCTCGTGCACGGGCTGGCCACCCTCGCCCTCAGCGGCGCCCTCGCCCACGACCACCTAGTTGGCGGCGGGGGTGGCGACCTCCACGAGCTCGTGCTGCGGGCGACCTCGCTGCTCGACCTCACCGGGGAGGCCGCGTGACCTCGTCGGGCGTCGACCGCCTCGACGTCGGCCCCCGGGCCGCGCGGCCTCGACTCCGGGTCCGCCGTCGGCTCGCCCGGGCGGCGGTGACCGCGGTCGGCACCTCGTGCGTGCTGCTGGGCGTGACGCTCGCGACGTCGCGGGGGTGGCGCCCGCCACCGGTGCTGCCGCCGCTGGACGTCGCCGCGCTGGCCACCGTAGCGCCGCCCGACCGGCACCTGCCGTACGCGTTCGTCGACCGGTCGGAGACCGTCGTCGCCGGCGGTCTGCGGGCCCGGGTCGTCCGGCCGCGGGGAGCCGAGGGCACCCTCCCGGGACTCGTGCTGGTCGCGGGTTCCGGCGCCACGACGCGCGACGACCTCGCCGACGAGGCGGAGGCGCTGGCCCGCGGAGGGCTGGTCGTGCTCACGTACGACAAGCGGCGCGAGGGCTACTCGGTCGTCCGGCGCGACTACGAGCGGCTGGCCGACGACGCGCTGGCAGCGCTCGACGTGGTGGCCCGGCAGCCGTCCGTCGACCCGGACCGGCTCGGTCTGCTGGGCTTCAGCGAGGGGGCCTGGGTCGTCCCGCTGGCCGCCGAGCGGTCACCGTCCCGCGTCGCGTTCACGATCCTGGTGTCGGCGCCGGTCGTGAGCCCGCTCGACCAGGCGGCCTGGACGGTCGACCGCCGCCTCGCCGCCGCCCCGGACCCGGTGCGGTCGTCGGCGGCGACCCTGCTGGCGATGGGGCGCCCGGTGGTCGTCTACCTGGGCACCGACGTGCGCCCGGCGCTGGCGGCGGCGCCGCAACCGACGTACGCCGTGTGGGGGGCCGAGGACTCGTCTCTCCCGGTCCGGGTCGCCGTGGACCAGCTGCGGGAGGCGACCGGGGCTCGGAGCCGGGTGGAGGTCGTCGGCGGGGCCGGGCACCGGGTGCCGCTCGCGAGCGGCTGGGCCGAGCGGGCCTCGGACTGGGTCCGCCGCGGCTGTCCGACCGACGACGTGGTGCGGGGCGCGCAGCCCGTCTCGCTGGTGGGGCTGGCGACGCCGCCGCGGCCGACCCGGCTCGGCGACCCCCGCCTGCACCTCGGGCTCACCGCCCTGACGGCGCTGGTCGCGGCCGCGTGGCCGGTGCGTCGTCAGGGGAGGGTGGCGAGGGTCAGAACCGCTTCTCGTCGGGGATGAGGATCCAGCCGGCGATGTAGATCAGGAACTGCGGGCCGGGCAGCAGGAGGCTGGCGACGAAGATCACTCGCACCAGGAAGGGGCTCATCCCGAAGCGGTTGCCGAGCGCGGCGCACACCCCCGCGATGACGCGACCGTTGTGGGGGCGGGAGAGCGAGGCCATGAGAGCCCTTTCGAGAGACGTGCTGGTGGGTGGGACTGACTCCACTGTGCCGTGGGGGAGGGCCTCCGCACCAGGCTAGGGTGGCGTGATCATGGACGAGCCAGGGTCTCCCTCCGTACCTACCCTCGGGGGCTTCGCCGAGGTCCTGGACCTGCCGCTGGTCCACTCCGGCAAGGTGCGCGAGCTCTACGCGTACCCCCTGCCCGAAGGTCAGGGCGAGGGCCTCCTGATGGTCGCCACCGACCGGATCAGCGCGTTCGACTTCGTGCTCGACCGCCTCGTGCCCGACAAGGGCGCGGTGCTCACGCAGCTGTCGCAGTGGTGGTTCGCGCAGCTGGACGACATCGTCGAGAACCACGTGCTCAACGACGACGACGTCCCCGACCGGGTGCTCGGCCGGGCGGTCGTCTGCGAGCGCCTCGAGATGGTGCCGGTCGAGTGCGTCGCGCGCGGCTACCTCACCGGGTCGGGCTGGGTGGAGTACCAGCAGAGCCGGTCCGTGTGCGGGGTGCCGCTGCCCGACGGGCTCGTCGACGGCTCGCGCCTGCCCGAGCCGATCTTCACGCCGGCGACCAAGGCCGCCTTCGGCGAGCACGACGAGAACGTCGACTTCGG
>NZ_JACHZG010000010.1 GCF_014193425.1 Microlunatus antarcticus
GCGGCCGGAAGAACCCGCCCTTGGTCGTCTGGGCCGGGGTCAGGTAGACGACGTTCAGCACGTTCGCAGCGCTGCGGCTGTAGGCGATGCTGTTCGCGTCCGTCGGCACGATGTTGGCGTGCGAGCCGGACTTGATGCTCTGGTCGTCGTCGGAGGAGCCGTCGACCGCGTCACGGACGTCGGAGATCTTCCGGACCTCGGTGAAGAGGCCCTTGCGGTAGAGCGCCGAGCGGACGATGCCCGCGTGGTACGCCTCGACCGCGAGGATGCCGGCGGCGGCCTCCAGGTAGGTCTTGTTCGTGATCAGCGGAGCCGCGCCCTTGTAGGCCGTGACGCCGACGTCCTCGAAGATGAACGCCCCGAGCAGGAAGTTGTTCTCGTTCGCGAACGGGTCGAACGTCTGGTTGTTCTTGATCAGGCCGGCCGCACGCGCTGCCGCGGTGAAGCTGGTCTTGAGGTCGATCGCGGGCTGCGAGACCTGCTTGCCGTCGAGCGCGGTCCGCAGGAACTTCACGTGGTTGCGCTCGTCCATGGCGATCTCGCGAGCGTACTCCTTGATGGCCTTGGTCTTGAACTTGACCTTGCGGCCGCCCGTGACCTTGCCCTGCGTGCCGGAGCCCGTCAGGTCGCCGGAGTCGAGGCCCTCGCCCCAGTAGGCGTACGAGTAGAACTGCGCCTCGAGGTACTCCAGGTTGAGCGCGAAGTTGAGGACCGCGCGGTCGGTGGAGTCGCTGGTCTCGTCCGCGAACGCGGACTCGGTGCCGGCACCGGACAGGGCGACGGCCCCGACGGTCCCGAGGCCGGCGACGCCGGCGGCACGCAGGAACGAACGACGGTCGTGCTCGTTCTCAGTGCTACGGCTGATCATGTCAGCCACCATCTTCTTGCCGAACATCATGCTCCTTCGCAAAGTGGTGCTCCGGGAGTCACCTCAGCGATGCCCTCCCGGCCGCGGAGCACGGTGTCGGGTGGCCACGGAGACGCACAGATGGCGTGAGAAGAGAGCCCCCGAGCACGTACCGCTGAAGTCGCGAGTGGGCAGAGCACCCACCGGGCGCTGCGCAACGCCGGGGTGATGGAGAGACCGCTCAGAAGCCTCTTCGGTGCGGTGGGCCCAAGGGTTTGGGGGAATCTCAGTGAATCTTCGGGGTCGCCCCGGCCGGGCGTCCGCCCTGGTCAGACCGCGAATTACGGTGCCCGCCGGAACTTTGCCGGACCACCAGCTCGTACGTCGTCACGACCTCCTGGCCGGGCCCGGTCGGGTCGAGCATCCGCGCCGCGAGCGTGTCGAGGCAGCCGGTGGCGATCTGCTCCTTGTCGGGGGCGATGGTCGTCAGGGTCGGCACGCTGAAGCGTCCGTCCTCGATGTCGTCGAAGCCCACGACGGCGACGTCCTCGGGCACCCGCAGCCCGCGGTCCGCCAGCGCCCGGACGGCGCCCAGCGCGAGCTCGTCGGTGAAGCAGAAGACCGCGTCGGGCACGACCGGGCCGTCCAGCAGCGCCTCCATGGCCGCGACGCCGTCCGCCCGGTGCAGGGCGCGGACCGCCACCTCCAGCCGGGGGTCCGGTTCGCGGCCGGCCGCCCGGAGCGCCGCGTGGTAGCCCTCCAGGCGCTGCTGGCCGGTCTCGTTGGTCAGGTGCGGCTGCGTGCCCACCGCCGCGATGCGCTGCCGGCCGACCTCGATCAGGTGCGCGGTGGCGTCGTGCGCGGCGGCGACGTTGTCGAAGCCGACGTGGTCGAGGGCCGAGAGCCCGCTGCGCTCCCCGAGCAGCACCAGGGGCAGGGTCTCCCGGCGTGCGGCGAGCTCGGAGACGTCCAAGGACCACGGGCTGAGGATCATGCCGTCCACCCCGAAGGTCGAGCCGCCGAGCAGGCGCCGCTCCCGTTGCGGGTCGCCCTCGGTCTGGTCGATGAGCACGGTCAGGCCGCGGGCCTCGGCCAGCCGGACGACGACCGAGGCGAGCTGGCTGAAGTAGGGGGAGTGCACCTCGGGCACGACCAGCCCGATGGCCCCCGTACGCCCGCGGCGCAGCTGGCGCGCGGCCAGGTTGGGGCGGTAGCCGAGCTCGTCGAGGGCCGCCTGGACCGCGGCACGGGTCGCGGGGGCGACGTGGGGGAAGTCGTTGACGACGTTCGACACGGTGCGCACCGACACCCCGGCCCGCTCGGCGACGCTGCGCAGGCTCACGGGCATGGACCCACCCTTCCAAGAAGTTCCGCGTCAGCCTATTGCAACGTGGCAATACTGTCTCCATGAGCACCGTCGCCCAGACCACCACCAGCTCGTCCGACGAGATCGACCAGGCCGAGATCCGCCGGGGCATCTACGAGGAGGGCGTGGTCGGCCGGAAGGGCGCCTTCAGCCGTGAATGGGTCGCCCGCCTCTCCGAGGACGTCGACGCGGCCTTCGAGGAGGCGCTCGGCCGTCCTGGCGGCGCGGTCGGGCGCGGACCCAACCGCTACTACGTGGAGATCCACCCGCAGGCGCTGCGCGGCTTCGTCGACATCGCCACCCACCCGTGGATCACCGCCGCGACCGAGGCCGTGCTCGGGCCGGACTGGACCATCACCGAGGTCGGCTTCGACGTGCCCGGCCACGGCGCGATGAACCAGCCCTGGCACCGCGACTTCCCGATGCCCGACGCCGCACGGGACGAGCACCGCCTGACCTCGCTGCACTTCAACATCACCACGGTCGACACCGAGGACGACATGGGTCCCTTCGAGGTGGCGCCGGGCACGCAGTGGGACGACGGCGCGGAGTTCGCCCACGGCATGTTCCCGCCGAAGGAGCTCTACGGCCGGTACGAGGAGCGGGCCGTCCGCCGCTTCCCGCAGATGGGCGACATCTCGGCCCGGACCGCGCTCACCCTGCACCGCGGGACGAAGCACGCGTCGCTCAAGCGCCGCCCGGTGCTGGTGATCGGGATGGACGGGCCCGACGGCACCAACTTCGAGCGCCACGACATGGCCGTGACCCGCGACTACTGGGCCGCGCTGCCCGAGTCGGTCCGCCGCCACCTCGCGTGCCCGGTCGTCGACGCGCTCGAGCCGATCTCGCAGAAGCACACGATCGAGGGCCTGGTGATGGGCGAGGCCTGAGCGAGGAGGCCCACCTCGTCGGGGCCCGCCGCCAGGCTCAGGGCGGGCGTCCCGTCCATCCCCCCGCACGGGACGCCCCCGAGCCTGGCGTCGGGTCTCGACGAGGTCGGCCCCTCCTTCTCCTCAGACCGCAGCCGGCTGCGGCAGCGCCTCGAGCGACCGGGCGCCGGGCAGCACGACGGTGAACTCCGCCCCGCCCTGCGCCGAGCGCCCGGCCCGGACGACCCCGCCGTGCTGGCGGACGACCTGGGCGACGATCGACAGACCGAGACCGGTGCCCGGGGTGGTGCGGGCCGTGTCCGCCCGGAAGAAGCGGTCGAAGACCCGCGGGAGGTCCGCCTCGGCGATCCCGGGTCCCTCGTCGGCGACGCGGAGCCGGTTGCCCTCGAGCTGGACGCGGACGGTCCCGCCCGGCGGGCTCCACTTCACCGCGTTGTCCAGCAGGTTGGTGACGGCCCGCTCGAGCGCGTCGGACACCCCCACGACGTAGAACGGGTCGAGCTCGACGTCGAAGTCGAGGCCGGGTCCCCGCCGCCGGACACGTTCCAGGGCCGAGGTGACGACGTGGCGGAAGTCGATCGCCTCCGGCGTGGCCTCCCCGTCGTCGCGCGCGAGCTGGACGAGGTCGCCGACCAGCTTGGTGAACTCGGTGAGCTGGCCCTGGACGTCGGTGAGGATGGCGAGCCGGTCGCCCTCGCGGAGCATGCCCGTCCGGGCGTCCATGAGCAGCAGGTCGACGTTCGTCCGCAGGCTGGTGAGCGGGGTCCGGAGCTCGTGGCCGGCGTCGGCGATCAGCCGGCGCTGCCGCTCCCGGGACGCGGCCAGCGACCCCACCATGTCGTTGAAGGACCGCGCCAGCACGGCGACGTCGGCGGCTCCGGACACCCGGACCGGACGCAGCTCCTTGGTCTCGGCGATCTGCTCGACCGCGTCCGACAGCTGCCGTACGGGGCGCAGGCTCGAGCGGGCGACCGCCGTGCCCGCGGCTGCGGCGATCGCGATGCCCAGGAGCCCGATCACCCCGACGACGAGCAGCAGGGAGCCCAGCACCGCGTCGGTCGCCGCCAGCGGGCGGCCGACGACCAGGGCGACGCCGGGCAGGTTCGTGATGGGGACGCTGACGATGCGGTAGCGCTCGCCGTCGGACATCCGGCCCGACCGGGCGGAGTAGCCGAAGTGCACGCGGGCGGTCGCGAGCTCGTCCGGGCCCAGGACGAGGTGGTCGCGCTCGTCGGGCACGTAGTAGGTCGTGCCGTCGGAGCGGATCGCGGCGACGCTGATGTTGCCGGCGCGCAGCGAGCGCTCGGTCAGCCCGCCCAGGTTGTTGATGTCCTGCGCGGCCGGCACCGACAGGCTCGTGGCGACGTCGACGAGCTCGCTGTCGAGGCTGGAGTACAGCGACGACCGTACGGTCGCCCAGCCGGCGAGGCTGGCCAGCGCGACGGCGACGGCGACGGCCGCCGTGGTGAGGTAGCCGACCCGACGCTGCAGCGGGAGCAGGCCGAGCCAGCCCCGCAACCGTTCCCCGAGCGGTCGACGGGCCCGTGCGGTCGCGTCGGACGCCACCGGGGCCGCCTATCGGCCTACGGGGGGGTCTCGCGCAGCACGTAGCCGACGCCGCGCACCGTGTGGATCAGCCGGGGCTCGCCGTCGACCTCGGTCTTGCGGCGCAGGTAGCCGATGTAGACCTCGAGGGAGTTCGCCGTGGTCGGGAAGTCGAAGCCCCACACCTCGTTGAGCAGCCAGCTGCGCTCGAGCACCCGGCGGGGGTGCTGCATGAACGCCTCCAGCAGCGCGAACTCGGTCCGCGTGAGGCTGATCTGGCGCGCCCCGCGCAGGACCTCGCGGGTCTGGGTGTTGAGCACCAGGTCGCCGAAGCTGAGGCTCTGCGTGGACGGGTCGTTCGAGTCCGCGGTGGTGCCGGAGCGGCGGACGAGCGCGCGCAGCCGGGCGAGCAGCTCGTCCAGCGCGAACGGCTTGGCCATGTAGTCGTCGCCGCCGGCGTCCAGGCCGTCGACGCGGTCGCCCACGGCGTCGCGGGCGGTGAGCACGAGGATCGGGACGTCGTTGCCGGCGGACCGGAGCATGCGGGTGGTCTCGAGCCCGTCGAGCCGCGGCATCATCACGTCCATGATCACCGCGTCGGGCCGGTGGGCGGCCAGCTTGGCCAGCGCCTCGACGCCGTCCTCGGCCGTGCTGATCTCGTAGTCGTTGTACTCGAGCGATCGGGCGAGGGAATCCCGGACGGCTTGATCGTCGTCCACGACGAGGATGTGCATGGCGGGGATTCTGTCAGAGTTCTTCGGCTGCGCGGGGGAAACACACCTCGACCCGCGGTCGTGTCAGCGTCATGATCAGCGCCTGCATGGCGGCGGGGTCGAGCCGGTCGGTGAACAGGGCGTTCTGCTGCATGTGGTCGTGCGCGGCCATCAGCAGGTCGAGCGCCACGTCGTCGGGCACGGTGAACTCCAGCTCGGCGAACCGCAGCGCGTCGGTGATCAGCGCGTCGACCTGGGCGCGGCACGCGTCGGCGAAGGCCTGGTACGGCTCGCGGAGCGACGGCACCCGCGCCGCGTAGAGCAGCAGCTCGCGCTGGGCCAGCAGGCTGGTGCGGTCGGAGCGCCCTCCGTGGTTCAACTGGTCGAGGACCTGCGCGACCGCGTCGCCGGCCGGGAGCCGCGCGCCCTCGACCTTCAGCGACGCCACGGCCTGCTCGGCCGCCGCGTACTCCTCGGCGACGCCCTGCTCGATCATGGCGAGGACGAGGGCGTCCTTGTCGGCGAAGTTGGAGTAGAAGGCGCCGCGGGTGAAGCCGGCGGCCTCGCAGATCTCCTCGACGCTCGAGCCGATCACCCCGCGTTCGGCGAACACGGCGACTGCCGCGGCCATGAGGCGCTGACGGGTCCGGACACGTCGCGCGGTGGGCGGGGTGGCCACCTCGGCGAGCGACGTCATGGAGGTCACTCTAGCGCCCGTTGCATACACGACTGTATCGGATACAGTCTTGTATCGAGATGTCCTCCTTCCTGTACGGCCTCGGTCGATCCGCCTACCGCCACCGCCTCCGCGTCGTGCTGGCGTGGCTGGCCGTCCTCGTTGTGCTGGGTGCGGCGTCGGCGGCCGTCAGCAAGGGGTTCGACGAGAACTTCTCGCTGCCGGGCACCGAGTCGCAGACCGCCCTCGACTCGCTGAAGCGCACGTTCCCGCAGGCCGGCGGCACGACCGCCCAGGTCGTCGTCGTGCCCCGCGACGGAGAGTCGGTGCGCTCGGCCGCCGCGAAGAAGGCGATCAACGCCAGCGCGAAGCGGTTCGACAAGGTCCCCCAGGTCGACTCGGTCTCCGGCCCGTTCGACAAGTACGCGAAGGGTCAGGTCGCCGACGACCGCAGCGCCGCGATCATCACCGTGACCTTCGCGGTGCCGCAGGTCGACATCGACCCGGCCACCCTGGACGAGATGCAGCAGCAGGGGGCCGAGCTGCAGGCGGCGCTGCCCGGGTCGCAGGTGTCCGTCGGGGGTGACGCGTACGGCGGCAGCACCCCCGGCGTCAGCCCGTCCGAGGGCGTCGGCGTGCTGGTGGCCCTGATCGTGCTCTGGCTGACCCTCGGCTCGCTCCGCGCGGCGGGCATGCCGCTGCTGACCGCGCTGCTCGGCGTCGGGCTCACCATCGCGCTGATCTTCGGCGCGACCGGCTTCGCGACGGTGTCGTCGACCACCCCGCTGCTCGCGCTCATGCTCGGCCTGGCCGTCGGGATCGACTACGCGCTGTTCATCACCTCGCGCCACCGCGACCAGCTCGGCGAGGGGATGGACCCCGAGGAGTCGGTCGCGCGGGCCGTCGCGACCGCCGGTTCCGCGGTCGTGTTCGCCGGGATGACGGTCATGATCGCGCTGGTCGGCCTGTCGGTCGCCGGGATCCCCTTCCTGTCGATCATGGGGGTGGCCGCCGCGGTCGGCGTCGCCATCGCGGTCCTCATCGCGCTCACCCTGCTCCCCGCGCTGCTCGGCTTCTTCGGCGCCCGGCTGCGCCCGAAGCAGAAGGACGCGGCGAAGAAGAAGGACAGGGGGGCCAAGACGCCGACCCGGGCTGCGCGCCCGCCCCGCGCGCCCCGGGTCGGTCTGGCCCGGCGCTGGGTCCGCATCGTCACCAAGGTGCCGGTGCTCACGGTCGTCCTGGTCCTGGTGGCGCTGGGCACGATGGCGTACCCGGCCAAGGACCTGCGGATCGCCCTGCCGAGCAACGCGACCGCGGCCCCCGGCACGCCCGTCCGCGTCACGTACGACCTGGTGGCGGAGCACTTCGGGCAGGGCTACAACGGTCCGCTCGTCGCCGCGACCATCGTCGGTTCCGACGACCCGCTCGGCGTGATGGACGGGATGGCCGACGAGCTCCGCGACCTGCCGGGCGTCGCCAGCGTGCCGCTGGCCACGCCGAACGAGGACGCCGACACCGGCATCATCCAGGTCATCCCCGACGGGGCGCCGGACAGCGAGACGACGAAGCAGCTCGTCCGCGACATCCGGGCGCTGGAGCCGCACTTCCAGCAGGAGTACGGCGTGGCGACGGCCGTCACCGGCTTCACCGCGGTCGGGATCGACATCTCCGACCGTCTCGGGGCGGCGCTGGTCCCCTTCGGGATCCTCGTCGTCGGGCTGTCCCTGGTGCTGCTGACCATGGTCTTCCGCTCGGTCGCGGTCCCGGTCAAGGCGACCGTCGGCTTCCTGCTGAGCGTGGGCGCGGCCTTCGGGGCCACCGCGATGGTCTTCGAGTACGGCTGGCTCGGATCGGTCTTCAACGTCGAGCAGACCGCCCCGGTGATCAGCTTCCTGCCGATCCTGCTGATGGGCATCCTCTTCGGGCTGGCCATGGACTACGAGGTGTTCCTCGTGTCGCGGATGCGCGAGGAGTACGTGCACCAGGTCGCGCGGGCCGGCGCCCCGTCCAGGGCCATCGCGCGGGCCGCGGTCGAGAACGGCTTCGTCGCCTCCTCCCGGGTCGTCGTGGCCGCCGCCGTGATCATGCTGTCGGTCTTCGGGGCGTTCGTGCCCGAGGGCGACGGCCCGATCAAGACGATCGGATTCGGGCTGGCGGTCGGGGTGTTCGTGGACGCGTTCGTCGTTCGGATGACGCTCGTGCCGGCGGTGCTGACCCTGCTGGGCACGAAGGCCTGGTGGCTGCCGCGCTGGATCGACCGGCGGCTGCCGTCCTTCGACGTCGAGGGCGAGGGCCTGGCCCACCAGGTCTCGCTCGAGCGGTGGCCGTCGCCGGACGACCGGCACCTCGTCGTCGCGGAGGGCCTGCGGGTCGGGGACTGGGACGACGTCGCCCCCGCCGTGCTGCCCGGCCAGGTGCTCGTGGTCGAGGGGCCGACGGCCGCCGAGTCCACCGCGCTGCTGCTCATGCTCTCGGGCCGGATGCCCCTGCGCGAGGCCGCTCCCGGGCGCACGGTGCGGGCGCGCACGGCCGGCTTCGTGCTGCCCGAGCAGGCGGGGCGCGTCCGCCGGCGGACCGCGTACGTCGACTGCGCCGCCTCGACCGACCTGCCCCGTGAGCTCGCCGAGCTCGCCCGCGCCAGGCCGGACGTCGTGTTCCTCGACCGGGTCGACGCCCTCACCGACCCCGGCGGTGACCCGGACGCCCGCGCCGCGCTGGCGCGCACGTTCGACGCCGTCGCCACCGACGGCACGGCCGCGGCCGTCGTGGCGGTCGCCGACCGCTCCGCGCTGGAGACCCTGCTCCGCAGCCCCGGCCAGGTCCTCGACCTGCGCCACCTCCCCGCGCTCGCCCAGGCCTGACGGCCCGGCTCCCGCTCCTCGTACGACTCTCCCGAAGGGGAACCCCGCATGATCACGCTCGAACGGGCCGACGGCAGCCGCCGCGTCGGTCTCTGGTCCCTCGTCGGGCTGCTGCTGGTCCCGCTCGTGCTGGCCGGAGGGTTCCTCGCCACCACGTGGAAGTCGACCGACCGGCTCGACCGGGTGCAGGCCGCCATCGTCAACCTCGACGAGCCCGTGAAGATCGACAAGCAGACCGTGCCGCTCGGGCGTCAGCTGTCCGGCGGCCTCGTCGACGGAGGCACGGACGCCAAGGACAAGAGCGACACGAACTTCTCGTGGGTCCTGACCGACGCCTCCGACGCGAGCGACGGGCTCGGCTCGGGCCGCTACGCCGCGGTCGTCACGATCCCGAAGGACTTCTCGGCCAACGCGACCTCGTACAGCGACCAGAGCGGCGACACCGCCGAGCAGGCCGTGATCGACGTGCAGACCTCCGCCGTCAGCGGCGTCTCCGACCCCGTCGTCGGCCAGGCGATCACCGCCGCGGCCACACGCGCGCTCAACAGCGAGCTGACCGAGCAGTACGTCAAGAGCATCTACGTCGGCTTCAACGACACCCAGAAGCAGTTCACCAAGGTCGCCGACGCGGCCGGGCAGCTCGACGACGGGACGCGCAAGCTCGCCGACGGCCTGGGCCAGACCTCCACCGGCACGAAGCAGCTGTCCGACGGGCTGAACCAGCTCGACGACGGCGGCGCACCCCTGGCGAGCGGGGCCAAGAAGTACGCGGACGGCGTGGGCCAGTTCGCCGACGGCATCGGCACGCTCGCCGACTCGACCTCCGCGCTGCCCAAGGGCGGCCGGCAGCTCGCGGACGGCGCGCAGGACGCCGCGGACGGTCTTGACCAGCTCGCGGACGGCGGCGCCGGGATCGCCGATGGCCTGAAGCAGTACCAGGCGGGACTGCGGGCCTCGGCGGCGGAGGCCGAGAAGGTGCCGAAGCCGGCGGGCGGGACGATCCCCTGCCCGCAGACGCAGCCGGCGCTCACCGAGCCCCAGTGCGCGGTCGTCGTGGCCACGCTCGAGGCAGTGGCCGAGAAGGCGGGCGAAGAGGCGGGCACCTACGCGGGCGCTCAGGGCGCCGCGAAGGCGCTTCGCGGCGCGGCCGATGGCGTCGGGGCGACGAAGGACCAGAAGTCGCTCCTCGGCGGTGCGGCGGCCTTGGCTGACGGGCAGAAGCAGGCCGCCAAGGGCGTGCAGCAGCTGGCCGACGGGACGGACAAGCTCGCCGACGGCCTCACACCGCTGGCGGCGGGGATCAAGAAGCTCGACACCGGGGCGGAGCAGCTGGCGTCCGGGGCGGACGACCTCAGCTCCGGCATCGGGCAGTACACCGGCGGCGTGAGCGGGGTGGCGACCGGCGCGGAGCAGCTCAGCACCGGCCTGGTCCAGCTCTCGTCCGGCGCGGACAAGCTCGCCGACGGCACGAAGCAGCTGGCCGACGGGCTCGACAAGGGCGCGAAGCAGATCCCGACGTACGACAAGACGGCCCGCGAGCGCCTGTCGACGGTCGTCGCGACGCCGGTGGCGTCGGGCGAGGTCACGTCGGTCTTCTCGAACGTGGCCACCACCACGCTGCTCGCCGTCCTGGCGCTCTGGGTGGGTGGGCTCGCGAGCTTCCTCGTCCTGCGGGCGGTCTCGGCCAAGGCGCTGGCGTCGATGCGGTCGTCGTGGCGGCTGACGCTGGAGAGCCTGCTGCCGGCGGCGGTCGTGGCGGCGGTGCAGGCCGTGATCCTCACCGTGCTGCTGACCAGCCTGCTCGACCTCGGTGCAGCCTCGACGGCGCGGGTCCTGGGGCTGACCGTGCTGGCCGGGCTGGTGTTCGCGGCGCTCAACCAGGCGCTGGTCGGGTGGTTCGGCGGGGTCGGGCGGTTCGTGTCGGTGGTGCTGGTCGTCCTGACCGCCGCCGGGGCGATCACCTCGGCCGTGCCCGTGGTCTTCGACTCGATCACGCCGCTGCTGCCGCTGACCCCGGCGCTCGAGGGTCTCCGGGCCGTGGCCGCCGGCGCGGGCACCGGGGGAGGTGCGGCGGCGCTGCTGGTCGCCTGGCTCGTCGTCGGGCTCGCGGCGGCCGTGCTGGCCACGGCCCGGCACCGGGTCGTCCGCGCCCCGACGCTCGTCCCGGCCGCGGTCCGCTAGGGCAACTCCTCCTCCCCGCACCCCCGCACACTCCCTCGCGTACGAGCCCGTTGAGCGAGGAAACGCTGGCTCCCGATACCCTCGACCTCGATCCGGGTGCTGGGAGTCAGCGTTTCCTGGTGGCCGGGGCGCGGGGGTCCCCCGGGGAGGGGTGCGCAAGGGCGGGTCAGGCGACCGTACGGCGGACGTCGTCCTTGAGGTCGGCGAGCGCCTTGGCCAGGGTGACGCGCGGGGTCCAGCCCCAGCCGCGGGCCCGGTCGGTGAGGATCTGGCCGGTCCAGGCCGGCCCGTCCTCCCAGACGGGCTCGAGCCCGAGAGCGGCGGTCACGGTCCCGAGGTAGTCGCCGACCGTCGCCGGTTCGCCGGCCACGTCGACCGCGGTGCAGCCGCCCTCGAGCGGGCCCTCGGCCGGGTCGGCGGCCGTCTCGATCCGCCCGGTCGCGACGTCGGCCACCATGGCGGCCAGGTCGTCGACGTGCACCCAGCTGAACGTGCGCCGCTCGACGTCGTGACGCGCGGAGGGCTCGTCGCGGACCTGCGTGGGGCGCAGCGTGTTCCAGACCGAGGTGTCGCCGCGGCCCAGGATCGCCGGTGGGCGCACCAGCACGCGGGTGATGCCGTCGACCCGAGCCAGGGCCGCGTCCGCGTCGCGCTTGGTGACCGGGTAGTCGCCCGCGTCGTCGCCGACCAGCGCCGAGGACTCGTCCACGTCACCGAGGCCGGGGGAGCGGTCGTACACCGCGCACGTCGACAGGTGCACGAAGCGGGCGACGCCGGCGTCCCGGGCGGCGCGGGCGAGGCTCGGCGTCTCCTCGACCCCGACGCGGTGCTGCGTCGCGAGGTCGGAGCCCATCGGGTGGACGGTCGTCACGACCGCGTCGGCCCCGGTCGTCACGGCGGCGGCGAGGTCGGCGTCGGCGAAGTCGCCCACGTGCTCCTCCAACCCGTCCAGCTGCGGCGCCGTCCCGGCTCGGCGGACGACGGCGCGGACGACGACGCCCCGCTCGGACAGGACCTCGCAGACCCGTCGACCGACGAGCCCGTTCGCCCCGGTGACCACGACCACGGGGCGCTGCCCCACCTCAGACGTCATGCGTCAACCCTGCCACCCCGCGGGACTCGCGTACGGAGCCCTCAGCGCTGCAGGCGGCGCACCGCGTCGAGGACGCCGGGCATCGCGGCCTCGACGGCGGCGAGCGTCTCCTCGAAGCCCTCGGGCCCGCCGTACCAGGGATCTGGCAGCCCTGAGCCCGGCTGGGCAGCGGGGTCGTAGTCGCTCAGCAGCGAGAGGTTGTCGGCGTCCGGGGCGAGGCGGAGCATCCGGTCGACGTGGAGCGGCTCGGCGGAGATCACCAGGTCGGCCCCGGCGATCTCGTCGGCGGTCACCTGGTGAGCGGAGTGCCCGTCCGTCCGGTAGCCGTGGTCGGCGAGGACGGCGCGCGCCCGCGGGTCGATCGGGGCGCCGATCTCCTCGCGGCTCGTCGCCGCGCTGGTGAACTCGACGTCGGCCAGGCCGGCGTCCGCCGCGGCCCGTTCGGCGACGCGCTCGGCGATCGGGGAGCGGCAGATGTTGCCCCAGCAGACGAAGACGACCTTGACCGGGCCGTCGGCGCCGCGCGTCATGCCCGACCGCGCCGCGGCTGGTTGCGCTCGGGGACGAAGGCGTTGAGGACGAAGCTGACCACCGACACGACGAGTGAGCCGAGCAGCGCGGTCCAGAAGCCGTCGACGTGCCAGCCGACCCCGAGCCGGGTGGCGAGCCAGGACGTGAGCAGCAGCATCAGCGCGTTGATCACCACGAGGAACAGCCCCAGCGTGAGGATCACGAGGCAGGCCGTGGCCGCGGTGAAGACGGGCTTCACCACCGCGTTCACGACGCCGAAGATCAGCGCCACGACGAGCAGCACGAGGACCTTGTCGCCGGTGCCCACCGCCGTGAGCTGGATGCCGGCCAGGAGCCAGGTGGCGACCGCGAGGGCCGCGGCGTTCGCGACGAGCCGCAGGATGAATCTCATACGTCCATCGTCCCAGGGCCCGCGGCTCCCGGCCGCCCGACGCTCGGAGGTGGCAAGGTCGTCCGCATGCACATCGTGGTCACCGGAGGATCCGGCAAGCTCGGCGGCGCCGTGGTCGAGCGGCTGCTCGGCAGCGGGCACCAGGTCACCAACGTCGACTCGAGGCCCGCGCCGTCGTCGGACGCGCGCTTCCTCAAGGTCGACCTCACCGACTACGGGCAGGTCGTCGAGGCGCTGACCGGGATCGACGACGCGTACGACTCCGTCGACGCCGTCGTGCACCTGGCGGCGATCCCAGCGCCCGGGCTGACGGGCAACGCGGCCACGTTCGGGAACAACGTGCCGTCGACGTTCCACGTCTTCCAGGCGGCCAAGCTCGCGGGCATCCGCAAGGTCGTCTGGGCCTCGAGCGAGACCGTGCTGGGGCTGCCGTTCGACGACGCGCCGGCGTACGTCCCGGTCGACGAGGCCGTCGCCGAGCCGAACTCGACCTACTCCCTCGGCAAGCTGGTCGAGGAGACGATGGCGGCGCAGTTCTGCCGCTGGGACCCTGACCTGTCGATGGTCGGGCTGCGGTTCTCCAACGTCATGCTCGTCGAGGACTACGCCGACTTCGCCGGCTACACGGCCGACCAGCGGCGCTTCAACCTGTGGTCCTACATTGACGCCCGCGACGCCGCGCAGGCCGTCGAGCTCGCCCTGGCGTACGAGCCGCACGGCGTCGAGGTCTTCGTCATCGCGTCGCCGGACGTCGTGCCGCACGTGCCGGTGGAGCAGCTGCTGGCCGACCGCTTCGGCGACGTCCCGCACACCCGCGAGCTCGGCGAGTACGAGTCGCCGCTCAGCATCGACAAGGCCCGGGACCTGCTCGGCTACGACCCGCAGCACAGCTGGCGCGACCACGCCTGAGCCGGTGCGCCGCGGGTTGGGGCGTTGAGGTAGGCAGGGAGTCATGGACTACGTCAGACTCGGCACCACCGGCCTCGAGGTCTCCCCCCTCTGCCTCGGCCTCATGACCTACGGCGACCCCAATCGCGGCAACCACGCCTGGACCCTGCCGGAGGAGCAGGCGCGGCCGTTCTTCACCGCCGCGGTCGACGCGGGGATCAACTTCTTCGACACCGCCGACGCCTACTCCGACGGGTCGAGCGAGGAGATCACCGGTCGGGCGCTGCGTGAGCTGATCCCGCGCGAGGACCTGGTGCTGGCGACGAAGGTCTACAATCCGATGCGGCCCGGGCGGCCCAACGGCCACGGCCTCTCGCGCAAGGCGATCATGACCGGGATCGACGCCTCGCTGACCCGGCTCGGGATGGACTACGTCGACCTCTACCAGATCCACCGCTGGGACTACGCCACGCCGATCGAGGAGACGATGGAGGCGCTGCACGACGTCGTGCGGTCGGGCAAGGTCCGCTACATCGGCGCCTCGTCGATGTTCGCCTGGCAGTTCCAGAAGGCTCAGAACGTCGCCGACGCCAACGGCTGGACGCGCTTCGTGACGATGCAGGACCACTACAACCTCCTCGCCCGCGAGGAGGAGCGCGAGATGCTGCCGTACTGCCTCGACTCCGGCGTGGGCGTCATCCCGTGGAGCCCCCTGGCCCGCGGCAAGCTCACCCGTCCGTGGGACTCGGAGACGAACCGTTCCGAGACGGACGAGTTCGGCAAAAGCCTGTACGCCGACACCGACCGCGACATCGTGCAGGCCGTCCTCGACGTCGCCGCGGACCGTGGCGCCGCCCCGGCGAGCGTGGCCCTGGCCTGGGTCATGCGCAACCCGGTCGTCACCGCCCCGATCGTCGGCGCCAGCAAGCCCCAGCACCTCGACGACGCCCTCGCCGCCCTGGACCTCGACCTCACCGACGACGAGGTCACCCGCCTCGAGGCCGCGTACACCCCGCGCTCGAACACCGGCTTCGCCTGAGCCGCTGACCCGGGCGGTCGTACGCGCTCCCCCTCCGGAGACGTGCGCTCGATCTGGGGAAGTCTGCGCGGCTTCGTGAGCGCGCAGACTCACCCAGAGCGAGCAACGGTGGTCCAGGAACCGGCAGGAGCAGGCAGGCTGCGTCCGCGCTCCAGAGCCCGGACGAGGCGGGCCAGCCACGCCTCGGGGTGCCGCAGGTCCGCCCAGACCCAGCGGACGACGAGCCAGCCCAGCTCGCGGAGGAGGTCCTCGCGCTGCTTCTCGTGCCAGAGCACCTCGGTCGGGTCCTGCTCGGGCTCGAGATCGCGCCCGTACTTGATCCGACCGTCGAACTCGCCGATCACGCCCAGCGCCGGCCAGGCGAAGTCGACCCGGCCGACGAAGACGTCGTGCTGGTCGAAGACCAGCGTCTGGGGAAGGGGTGCGGGCAACCCGTGCTGGTGCAGGAGCACCCGGCTGACGGACTCGCCGTAGCTCTCGCTCCTGCCGTCGAGCAGGTCGAGCGCCCGCCGAGCCGAGGCGATCCCACGCCGCGGTCCGACGCGGCCCAGCACGGCGAGCAGCTCCCCGAGCTCGGCGCCCTGCCTCAGTGCGGCGTCGCCGATCGCGACCGCGTCCACGAGCGGGAGCGTGCAGGCCAGGTCGACGACCGTCCTGGCCGGGCTCGTCACCCGGAACCCGTCGATCGTCCACACGTCAGGCTGGGGCAGCGGGTGCCCGTGCACCTGCAGCCAGGTGCGCCGCTGACCGCCACCTCGACGGTCGCGGGTCAAGTGGACCCGCTGGAGCGCGGCGTGCGGCACCGGCAGCCCGTGGAGGACCGCGGCCGAGGCGTGGCTGACGACCGCGCCCGGGTGCGTCTCAGCGAGCGTGGCCTCGAGGAGCCGGCGGTGGGCCCGCCCGGGGTCAGGGTCGTCCGAGCCGGTGTAGGCGCCACGGCGGACGCGACGCAGGT
Organism: Microlunatus antarcticus; assembly: GCF_014193425.1. Lineage (NCBI taxonomy): Bacteria > Bacillati > Actinomycetota > Actinomycetes > Propionibacteriales > Propionibacteriaceae > Microlunatus > Microlunatus antarcticus. The sequence continues at coordinate 15,977 of NZ_JACHZG010000010.1, forward strand.
TCCCGCGCTGGAGCTCGCTGCTGATGTCGAACTTCGTCAGCCCCTGCGAGACCAGGTCGCGAGCCAGTCGTACGTCGTCCATCCGCGCAGCCGACCACGCAGGTCAGGGGGCCGAGAGCTCCCGGCGGCAACCTGTGGACGACCCGGTCAGCCGTACGTGACCTGGGGATGAGCGCCACACGGACGTCTGCTCGGTCTGAGGAAGTCTGCGCGCCTACGAAGGCGCGCAGGCTTCCCGAGATCGAGCAGACAGGCGAAGTGTGCGGTAGGTGGGTGGCCGGAACGCCTCAGACGTTCGCGCGCTCGGCGCCGAGGGTGGTGTCGTCGCCGTGGCCGGTGTGGACGACCGTGTCGTCGGGCAGGGAGAACAGGCGGTTGCGGATCGAGGCGACCAGCGTGTCCTTGTCGCTGAACGACCGCCCCGTCGCCCCGGGGCCGCCGTTGAAGAGGGTGTCCCCGGTGAACAGCACGCCCAGCTCGGGGGCGTAGAGGCAGACGCCACCGGGGGAGTGGCCCGGCGTCGCGATGACCTGCAGCGTGGTCCCGGCCACCGTGAGCGTCTGGCCGTCGACGAGCTCGCCGTCGGGCGCTTGGTCGTGGGTCAGTGACCAGACCTCGCGCTCGGCCGGGTTGAGGAGGACGGGGGCGCCGGTCACGTGACCGAGGTCCGGCGCGAACCGGACGTGGTCGTCGTGCCCGTGAGTGCAGGCGATCGCCACGACGCGCCGCGTCCCGACGACGCCGAGGATCGCCTCGATGTCGTGCGGGGCGTCGATCACGAGGCACTCCTCGTCGTCGCCGACGACCCAGACGTTGTTGTCGACGTCGTACGTCTGCCCGTCCAGGCTGAAGGTGCCGGACGTGACCGTGTGGTCGACGCGGGCGGTCACGCGGTCACCTCGCCGGGGGCGGCGGAGTTCGACGTGCCGCCGAGCTCGGTCGGCGACGTCGGGTCGATGATCACGACGGAGCGCAGGATGTCGCCGGACTTCATCCGGGCGAAGGCCTCCTCGACGTCGTCGATGCCGATCTCCTCGGTGACGAAGGTGTCCAGCGGCAGCCGGCCCTGCAGGTAGAGGTCGATCAGCATCGGGAAGTCGCGGTCGGGCAGGCAGTCGCCGTACCAGCTCGACTTCAGCGAGCCGCCGCGGCCGAACACGTCGAGCAGCGGCAGCTCGAGCGTCATCTCGGGCGTCGGCACGCCGACGAGCACGACGGTGCCGGCGAGGTCGCGGCCGTAGAAGGCCTGCTTCCAGGTCTCCGGGCGGCCGACCGCGTCGATGACGACGTCCGGGCCGAAGCCGCCGGTCAGGGCCTGCATGGCCTCGACCGGGTCGGCGTCGCGGGCGTTGACGGCCTCCGTCGCGCCGAGCGCGCGCGCCACGGCGAGCTTTCGCTCGTCCACGTCGACGGCGATGATCGTGCCCGCCCCGGCCAGGCGTGCGCCGGCGATGGCGGCCGCGCCGACCCCGCCGCAGCCGATGACGGCGACCGAGTCGCCCCGGGTGACGTTGCCGGTGTTGATCGCCGCACCCAGGCCGGCCATGACGCCGCAGCCGAGGAGGCCCGCCGCCGCCGGACGGGCGCGCGGGTCGACCTTGGTGCACTGGCCCGCGGCGACGAGCGTCTTGTCCATGAACGCGCCGATGCCGAGCGCGGCCGACAGCTCGGTGCCGTCCTCGAGCGTCATCTTCTGCGTCGCGTTGAACGTGTTGAAGCAGTACCAGGGCCGGCCGCGCTTGCAGGCACGACAGGTGCCGCAGACCGCGCGCCAGTTGAGGATCACGTAGTCGCCGGGCTCCAGGTCGCGCACGTCGTCGCCGACCTGCTCGACGATGCCCGCGGCCTCGTGGCCGAGCAGGTACGGGTAGTCGTCGCCGATCCCGCCCTCGCGGTAGTGGAGGTCGGTGTGGCACACGCCGCAGGTCAGCACCCTGACGACCGCCTCGCCCGGACCCGCGTCGGGCACGTTGACCGTGACCTTCTCGACGGGTGCGCCCTTGCTGCGCGCGATGATCCCCTGGACCTGCTGAGGCACGTGACCTCTCCCTTCGCTCGTGACCGGCACGGCGTACGCCCGACGGTCGAGTCATCGTAGGGCGCCCGTCCGGACCCCTCATCCCTTACCTTGGTGGCCGACGTCGCCCAGGCCGGCCGAGGAGGGGTGTGAGCACCGACCAGCTGGTCGCGCGCGCCGGGTCGGCGCTGCTGGGCGACGTGGTGATCCTCGTCCGCGACACCCTCACGGTCTTCGTCCGACTCTTCCCCCAGATCATGGCCGTCTGGCTGCTCGGCTGGCTCGGGGACGCGGTCGCCCTCCGGGTCGCCTCGATCGTGGGCGACGAGAGCGGCTGGGGCGCCGTGGTCGTCTTCTCCGCCAGCTTCCTCTTCACCCTCGTCGCGATCGTCGTCATCCTCCGGCTCTGCGGGGAGGAGCTCGGCATCCGCGCGCTCATCCCGCGCGAGGAGGGCGTGGCCACCGACGACCGGGACAGCAGCCTCAGCCGGCTCGTGGCGGTCACGCTGCTGCCGTTCCTCGGCCTCTACTCCGCCTTCGGGCTCGTCGACCAGCAGGCCGGGCGGCTCGCGAACGACCAGTTCTTCCGCAACGGCATCCTTCAGGGCGGCCCGTCCGTCCTCAACTCGGTCCGCGGGCTCGCGACCGAGCACCCGTGGTGGATGGTCGGGGTGCTCGTCGGTCTGTACGCGCTGCGCCGCCTCGTCGACCACCTGCACGAACGGACCGGGGTCGGCCTGCTCGGGATCATGACCGCCGTCGTGGAGTCGTTCTTCATCCTCGTGGTGATCTTCGGCGGGTTCGTCCTGCTGCGGCGCCCGAGGGACTGGCTGGCGGACCGCCAGCTCTTCGCCTGGTTCGACGCCGCCGGCCGCGCCGTGGAACGCACCCTCGCCGCGCTCCACCTCCAGCTCCCGGAGCTGCTGGGACGCTTCGCCGGCTTCCTCGCCGACCCGGTCTGGCCGATGTTCTGGACCGTCGTCTCCCAGCCGATCATCTGGCTCGCGGTCGCCGCGCTCGTCTACGGCTCCCAGGTCCTCTCGCTCGCCGACCTGTGGCGTCGCGGCAAGCCGGCGGCCGCGCGCGTCGTCGGGGCGTCGCGCTTCGACCGACGCGGCGACAAGCGCGCCCTGCGACCCGCGACCCCGCCCGGCGTCGCACGGGTGGGCAGCGAGGTGCGCGAGGCGTTCCTGGGCGACCTCGACGACAAGTACCTGCCGACCTTCCATTCGCTCCGTCTCGTCCTCGGCGCCGGGGCGGGCTTCCTCGGCGCGTTCGTGCTCGTCTACACCGCGGTGGTCGTGGCGCAGGACTCCGTGCAGCGGCTCTACCTGACGGTCCTCGGCGGCCACGACATCGACTTCTGGTACCGCGCCGGCCCGCTCCTCGACCTCGTCGACAACCTGCCCTGGGAGCCGTTGCGGCTCTGCCTCCTCGCCGTCGCCTTCCGCCGCTGCCTCGAGCTGTTCCAGCAGCGCACGGCCCGGGCCACCCAGCCGTCCCCGGCGCCCGCACCGGCCGAGGTCGCCGCGTGAGCCGGGCCCGGCTGGTGTCGGCGATCCTGGCCATCCTGCTCGTCACGGTCGCCGCGGTCGCCCAGCGCCTGGGCGACCCCGCCAGCGCGTACGAGGTGGTGCGCGCGCCGCTCGAGCAACCCGTGGCGTACGGGTCGGGGCAGGTCCGGGTGAGCGACGTCCGGGTCGGCACCGAGGTCCGCGAGGGTGACGACCGCACCCCGACGCAGGGGATGTTCGTCGTGGTCAACGTCGCGGTGCGCGCCACCGGCCGCGACGTGGTCACCGTCGCCAGCAGCCAGCTCCGGGCGGAGAACGGCATGACCTACCTGCCGGCGTTCAGCGGGCTCGTCAAGGCGGACCCGGGCTTCGAGACGGCCCGCGACCTCGTGTTCGAGGTCGACCCCGCCCGCATCGACGACCTGACCCTCGAGCTGTGGGACCAGGGGCTCGTCTACCGCTACTACCAGCGCACCCAGACCCCGCTCGGGATCACCGCGGACAACGCCGGAGCGTGGGTCGCGGCGGGCACGGGACGTTCCGTGGTCGCCGTGCGGGACGACGTGACGACGGGTCTGTCGTGAGCGCGCCCCTCCTCCCGCCGCGGACCCGTACGCCGGGGTCACGCCTGCCTCCGGCCCGCGTGCGCGCCTGGCTCGTGGCGGCGATCGCCGCGCTGCTGGTGCTGATCTACCTCAGCGTCGAGCTGACCTACTCCTCCACGCACCTCGACCCGCCTCGCTACACCCCGGTCGAGCCGGGGGAGGTCGGGCACGGGAAGAGCGCAGACTTCCGGCTGCTCTCGCTGCGGCAGACCGAGCGGTGGGGCCAGCAGTCCGGGGGTGAGCCGGGTGCGCCCGACCCCGGCTCCGTGTGGGTCGTGGCCGAGCTCGAGGTCACCCCGCGCCAGCGCGAGGACTACCTGCTCTGCTCGCTCCACCTGGTCTCGACCGACGGCCGTTCCTGGGACTCCGCCTTCGGCGCACCGACGCACGAGGGCGAGTCCTGCGCCCCCGACCCGGAGAACGTGGAGCTCGGCACCACGTACCCCTTCGTCCTGGGCTTCCAGGTCCCGGCGACCGAGGCGGACCACCTGGCCGGGCTCGCGGTGGACATGTTCAGCTGGCGTTCCTACCCGCTGCTGCGCCCGGCTGCTTGATCACCGCCCCTTGAGACGACGAGCTCCGGGGGAACGCTCCCTGAGCCTGTCGAAGGGCCACGCAGTGGTCAGCGTTCTCCACGCGGCAACGGCCAACCTCTCCGAGGCCCTTCGACAAGCTCAGGGAGCGTTCTCGGGGTTGCCGCTCAGTACTTGCTGTCCGCCAACACTTCCAGCGGCAGGATCATCGTCGACGCCTTGCTCGTCGTGCGCCAGCCCTCCTCGTCGCTGAAGAGGTAGGGCGTCGTGAACTCCTGGTCGAAGACGGCCACGAGCAGGCGGTCGCCGGGTGACGTGGGGAAGCGGAACGTCACCGTCCACGGCACGGCGGGCAGGCCCGGGGTCAGGTTGCCGGGGCCCTGGAAGCTGTCGGGGTCGCCCAGCGTGATCGAGGTGGCGGCCTGCGCTCCGCCTCCGGCGGCGCTCCGCGCGTAGAGGAAGCCGGAGTCGCCGATCGGCGGTCGGATGCTTGTGGCGCCGGTGGTCAGGGCGCTGCCGGAGACCACGGCCACCCACTCGTCGGCGTTGGTCCGGTGCTGCAGCGTGGCCGAGGCGAGGCTGACCTCGTACGGGCCGGTCGTGATCACGGTGCCCGGCTCCACCGGGGTCAGCAGGTCGGTGCGCCGCTCGAACCCGCCGAGCAGCGCGACGACCCCGACGAGCACGACGAGGCTGCCGGCGGCGATCGCGGTGGCGAGCCGGCCGCGGCGGAGCCGGAGCCGGGCCTCGGCTCGCGCACGCTCCTCGGCCTGCGCGTCGAGCTCGGCCTGGTCGGGCACCTGCTGGTCGGGCCCCGGCGCGCCGACCGGAGCCGTCTCGGGGACCGTCACGGCGGTCAGTCTAGGGATCGGCCGGGTCGGCCGGGGCGGTCTTCGCTTCGTGCCGCTTCAGCGTGGCCGACCGCCGATCTCGTACGGGGACTCGGGTCCGGGGGTCGAACGGCTCCTGACGGCCTTGCAGGGCGTCTCGTCGGAACCGGTCTGTGGACGACGGCCCGGGCAAGGGGCCTGCGCAGGGGTGAGCGGGTAGACTGAGACCAGTTCATGACGGTGCCGGAGGGGTCGCGAGACCCGGACGACCCGTCGGTCGCGATCCTCCGCACCGCGCCGGCTCCCTCGGGAGCCGGTTCGCGCGTGCGCGCCCGCGGCACCGCCTCCGAGCCAGGGAGCCCATCGCCCGTGACGGACCTGCCCGACCTGCCCACCGAGAACGACCAGCTGACCGAGCGGGTCGACGCCTCCCCGGGCACCTCGGAGTACGCGCTCCCGCCCGAGGACGGCGCCGCGGTCGACGACGCCGGGCTGAGCGGTGACGCCGAGGGGATCACCGGCCAGCCGCACCCCGACCTGGCCGCCGACGACGCGCGCTCGGAGTTCGACATCGCGCGGCTGCGCGCCTCGAACGTCGACGAGGGCGTCTACGACTCCTCGTCGATCACCGTGCTCGAGGGCCTCGAGGCCGTGCGCAAGCGCCCGGGCATGTACATCGGCTCGACCGGCGAGCGCGGCCTGCACCACCTGGTCTACGAGGTCGTCGACAACTCCGTCGACGAGGCGCTCGCCGGCTACTGCGACACCATCGACGTCGCGATCCTGGCCGACGGCGGCGTCCGCGTGATCGACAACGGCCGTGGCATCCCGGTCAAGGACCACCCGACCGAGCACATCCCGGCCGTCACGCTCGCACTGACCGTGCTGCACGCCGGCGGCAAGTTCGGCACGGGCGGCTACAAGGTGTCCGGCGGCCTGCACGGCGTCGGCGTCTCCGTGGTCAACGCGCTGTCGTCGCACCTGACCGTCGAGGTCCGCCGCGACGGCTACCGCTGGAGCCAGTCCTTCTCCCTCGGCGTGCCTGACGGGCCGCTGGAGCAGCACGAGGCGACCGACGAGACCGGCACGACCGTCACGTTCTACGCGAGCCCGGAGATCTTCGAGACGACCACGTACTCGTACGACACCCTGGTGGCCCGGTTCCGGGAGATGGCCTTCCTCAACAAGGGCCTGACGATCAACGTCCGCGACGAGCGCCCCGACCGGGTCGACGAGAACGGCGCCCTGTTCTCCGACTCCTTCTGCTACCTCGACGGGCTCGTCGACTACGTCAAGTACCTGACGGGCAGCAAGGAGACGCTCAACCCGTCGGTGATCGCGTTGGAGGCCGAGCGCGAGGCGCTGGGCATGAGCCTCGAGCTGGCGATGCAGTGGAACACCTCCTACCAGGAGTCGGTCCACACCTTCGCGAACACGATCAACACCCACGAGGGCGGCACCCACGAGGAGGGCTTCCGCACGGCGCTGACCAACACCGCCAACAAGTGGGGCGAGACCTGGGGCCTGATCAAGAAGCGCGAGGACCGGCTGTCGGGCGACGACATCCGCGAGGGCCTGACCGCGATCATCTCGGTCAAGCTGGCCGACCCGCAGTTCGAGGGCCAGACCAAGACCAAGCTCGGCAACACCCCGGTCCGCTCGTTCGTGGTGCAGGAGATGAACGACAAGCTCGGGGCCTGGTTCGAGGAGAACCCGACCGAGGGCAAGATCATCGTCCGCAAGGGCCAGGCCGCGGCCATCGCCCGCATCGCCGCCCGCAAGGCCCGTGACGCCGCCCGCGACCGCAAGGGCCTGCTCGGCCGCAGCGGCCTGCCCGGCAAGCTCAGCGACTGCCAGTCGACCAATCCCGCCGAGTGCGAGGTCTTCATCGTCGAGGGCGACTCGGCCGGCGGCTCGGCCAAGGGTGGGCGCGACCCGCGCATCCAGGCGATCCTGCCGATCCGCGGAAAGATCTTGAACGTCGAGAAGGCCCGGATCGACCGGATCATGCAGAACAACGAGGTCCAGGCGATCATCTCCGCCCTCGGCACCGGGGTCCACGACGACTTCGACGTGGCCAAGCTGCGCTACCACAAGATCGTCATGATGGCCGACGCGGACGTCGACGGCGCCCACATCCGTACGCTCCTGCTGACGCTGATGTTCCGCTTCATGCGCCCGCTGATCGAGGGCGGGTTCGTCTACCTCGCGCAGCCGCCGCTGTTCAAGATCAACTGGACGAACACGACGCCGCAGCTCGCGTACGACGACGCCGAGCGCGACGCCCTGCTGCGCGCGGGCGAGGAGGCCGGGCACCGCCTGCCCAAGGAGAACAAGATCCAGCGCTACAAGGGTCTCGGCGAGATGAACCCGGACCAGCTCTGGGAGACGACGATGGACCCGGACAACCGGATCCTGCTCCAGGTGACCCTCGACGACGCCGCGCGGGCCGACGAGATGTTCTCGATCCTGATGGGCGAGGACGTCGACCAGCGGAGGCAGTTCATCCAGCGCAACGCCAAAGACGTCCGCTTCCTGGATATCTGAGGTGACCCCGGTCGTCCCTTCTGCGAGTGCGCACTTCCGCACGCGACACGCCGCAGAACCGGTGCGAAAGTGCGCACTCGCGCGGCACCCCGCCTTGTTGCTGCGCCTTTCGTCTTCCTTGCGTGTCCCACGAACGCGAACCCTCGTCCCGAACCCAGGAGCTAGCGAATGACCGAGACGCCCCAGGTGACCGACCGGCGCGAGCCGGTGGACCTGCAGGACGAGATCCAGAAGTCCTACCTCGACTACGCGATGAGCGTCATCGTCGGGCGGGCGCTGCCGGACGTGCGCGACGGCCTCAAGCCCGTGCACCGGCGGATCCTGTACGCGATGCACGACGGCGGCTACCGGCCCGACCGCGGCTGGAACAAGTGCGCCC